>CAKZMA010000386.1 GCA_937127375.1 uncultured Coleofasciculus sp.
AATAGCGAGCGAGACGCCAATAGCGAGCGAGACGCCAATAGCGAGCGAGACGCCAATAGCGAGCGAGACGCTCGCACTACTGTTGCCTCATGCTTTGGAGCCTCTTCCCTCCACCACAACACTTATTCAGAATGCCCTAAGGAAGTCCACGGCAATAAACCTGCCTATATTAAGTTATGTAAATACACATCAAACCCTTACAAATGACCAATGACAAATGACAAATGACAATCTCAGCCGTTAACTTTTATTGTGCCCATCTACTTACTTAGATCGTAATGGGTGAATCGACATTAATGGTTTGTTCTTCGATGTCAAAGGCAATACCATATTCCTTGAGTTGATTGGTGATATTTTGTTTAGCAATATCCAGGACTTGACGCCGCAACTCCATCGAGAACTCACCAGAACCCAGGATGAAAAAGTTAATTTGGGCTTGAGTCATTCCCGGATTTCCATCTTGGATAATATCTTTAAACGTGACATCTGTACTGCGAGAGTCAATCCCAAAAATATCAATCGTGCTTTCTAAGATAACTTGGCGGATCAGTGATTTTTCTTGGTCGGGTATCGGACGATAGAAAATTAATGAGATAATCGAAATAACTTTCTTAGCACCCGTGAAGTTTTCAATACTGACCTGAGTCAGGGAACTATTGGGAATCACCATTAACGTCCCTTTACCAGAGGAGCGGATTTTGGTAGACCGTAGTCCAATGGATTCGACTCTGCCAAATGTGCCATCGGGTAAACCGATATAATCATCAACCACGAAAGGACGGTCAATATAAATCACAATACCACCAAGTAGCTGTTCCAGGGTTTTTTGTGCCGCAAACGCCACCGCCAGTCCACCAATTCCCAAACTTGCCAACAAGCCAAAAATATTGATTTGATGGGTTTGGGCAAAGATAATGATGATGGTGACAATAATCAGTAAATTGACAACCAGTTTGGAAAGGAGTAATAATTCACTATTCACCTTCCGTCCACTTTGCAGGGTGGCGTTTAACAGATAGGCATCAAAAAACCGCTTGAATAACCGAGAGCCTAATAAACTCGCTGTAATCGCTAAAGCGAGACTGATGGGAAGTTCCATCAGCTTGATAAACTCTCGTCTGGCATAAGCGAGAAAAATAATATCGGTTAAGGTTAGACTGAGGACTAACCCCAGTAATTCTTTTTCCGGTTGAATTACCTTAGGATAGATATCCCTGAACCGCTCCCATAACGAACCTAGCCAGCGAGAGGCAAACAAACCGCCCGCGATCGCGAAAATCCCGGCTAGTGTGAGTAAGATGAATGTTTTTAGGGTATCGAAATCCAGGAGTCCTGGTAAGGCATCCAGCATAGGAATCTCCAATTTAAGCAATTAGCTATGAACTATTATGGTGTGGGGTTTACAGCTCCCCCAAACTCCTCGGTTCGTTAAAGATAACATAACCCATGTTTAATTCTTGGCTTGGCAGTTCTAAGTTAACCCCTTTCCCTTGCAAGAGCTTGCGCCAGTCTGCATCGGTAACCTGGTTAGAGTTAGCCAAACGAAGATTCGCTAAATGCGTTAATGCATCGAACCAAATTCGGTTGGCGACATAAACCTGATCTTCGCGGGGTTTTGCCGCATTAAGTTGACGTTCTAGAGTGGGAGTTAAAGGAATTCGCTGTATCCATCCTTGGGCAAAAACTGGACTAGCAGATTTGTCGCGATCGCAATACAGTGTGAAGTACCAGCGATACCAGTTACCCCTTTTCAGTGATTCTTGAGTATCCGGAACGCTGAGACGAACCAAACCCGGTGTTTGCGATAACTCAAACGGAAGTCGATAGACATCATTACCCGCTTCATCCTGCAACACAAACTCTCCCACAGGGGCTTGTTCTGGAGAATAAGGAACATAAAACCACAATGTTGGGTGTGCCGCAAAGGTTCTCCCCCAGTTTGATTCAGGAACTAACGCGGTTAGGGGAAAAT
>CAKZMA010000387.1 GCA_937127375.1 uncultured Coleofasciculus sp.
TAGTGCGGATGCGACGATTCAAGTCTGGAACTTAAAGACAGGTGATATTTTATTGACGCTGACTGGACATACAGATGCAGTCCATTCTGTTGCAATCAGCGCCAAAGGTCGCCTATTAATCAGTGGTAGTGCTGATGGAACGGTTAGACTTTGGCATCCGGGTCGTGGAAAACTGATCCAGACCTTATCGGATCATTCCGCTGGTGTTATGTCTGTGGCAATTAGTCCAGATAGTTCAACCTTGGCGAGTGCGGCTCAAGATAAAACGATTAAACTTTGGCAATTTATTTAAGTAGGGAACAGGGAACAGGGAATAGGGAATAGCTAATTGGGGCTTGCTGCATTAAGCTTAAAGGTATATCATACAAGGGTTTAAAGCCATTTTTTCACCCAACAAGTGCAAGGTTTTTACACCACCATCCTCTTGCATCCTGCGATTTTCACCGACCTAAGCGCCAAATTTTCCCTCAACCGGGGGTCAAAATCTCACCTCTTCCATCCGTCGCGCCATGGTGATGATGTTATTCACATGCCCTTATTCCTGCATCCCAGAATACAAGAGTCGGGCAAATAAACGAGCACCATCATCACGCTTTAACTCATCATAAGTGGGAGGTTCCCGGTGACAAAGATCCCGCAGATCCTGAAGCAGTTCCGGATGGAATTGACAGGTAAATGAACGGCGGATCAACTTACTCTCGAAATCTTTGTAGTTAATACAGGTTGCTGAACATTCTGTCACCACTTCTGTCTCGTCAGCCGTTGAACAAAGAATTTCCACCGCAAAGGGAAGCTGCATTAACCAGGATAAGGGACTCCCGGCTAAAATATGCCGATGGGAAATAATCGCATCATGCAGCAGGCGATATGCCCAGTTTGCAAATAGAATCGCTTCCTCATTCACTTCATCGGAGTGGAACATGGAAATATTTAATTCATGTTCATACTCAATCGACGTATCGATTACCCCTTCAAATTCATCAGCCGTCACCTCATGGGCGATAATTACGTCTTCGGGAATGTTAGACGTGTCGCTATCCGGAGATTCATAATGCAACAATTGACGATCGCCCACTTCTTTCTTTTCATTGGGACCAACCGCAAATTCCGGATCATCCCAGTTTTTGGCAATCAGGTGTCCATTTTTCTTCTTCACCTGTAGCGTACTCCCCACCTGTTGAATCTGCTGGCAGACTTTTTTCAAAGATTTTAGGGCTTTACCATTGCGATCGCGTGCCAGATGCTCTAGGCTAAATACCTCATCCACCGCCCGTTTAATTAACCGAATGTGAGATTGTGCCGCCAATTGATGTCCCAAGCAAATAAATAAAGCAGGCGCACTTGTCGGCGATCGCGAAAGCAGTAGTTTATCGGTGAATCTGTGGAGTTCCTCTAGGGAAATTTTGGCATCGTTAAAGCTGCTAGCATCGCGCACCGATGGATCACCGCCTTCTACAACCACCGCTAATCCCGACGTGATCAGCGGTACGACTAACTCTGGCTCAAGCATACCCGATGACCAAAACGGGAACAGCAGTGAATCACAATCGGCAATTTTTTGTGCCAAATACGCCACATTCAGCGACGCCCGCACCTCTTCACCAATGTGATTGCACCCGACGTGTTCCCAGGGTTCGATCACCGCGATCGCATTGCGGAATAAGGTCGGGTGTTTCATCAGGAAGTCTAAATCATCCTGAGAATTAATCACCTTTTCCAACGGCAATCCTTTGCCCCATTCAAAGCCTTCGTTTTCCATTCTCATGGATAGGTCAGGCAAGGGATCTTCTGAATGCCGATCCGCTAAAAACCGACCCAACAAAATATGAACGGATTCAAAATCAGATCCCCCTTCACACAAGTAACCGGGGCTGAGTCTCCAATCAGTGGTTGTTAATGTTTGAGGTTTAACAGACGATGAGTGCGACATAACGGATGATAAGATGATAAGTTCGACATCTATAGTGTTTTCAGATGATTCGTTGACAGCTAAAGCACTGAAACCTTTACTGGGCAAGGCTTGCTTGTTTATCAAATAAAAACGCTATAGATAGATCTGGGTCTTTAACAGGCTTTTTTCTAGTCTACTTATCAACGATTGACCCTGGTATTTGGCTCTATAGAGCGTTTTAAATGAGATGCAAGAAACCCTGAAGACAATCCACCAATAAGGTTTTCCCAGCTTTTCGCATTTACAAATCATTTGTAAATGCTGTATAACCTTGCAAGTCGATTGTCTAGCTGTGAAGTCGAAATCAATATCTTAATGTTTATATCATATTCGTTAGTGAAAGTCAATTCCAACTCTCAACATTCAAATTAACTTAAAAAACTGTAGTTTTCACTACCAAAAGCCTCTTGTGCAAAAAATGCCACCCTTTTTTGTTTAC
>CAKZMA010000388.1 GCA_937127375.1 uncultured Coleofasciculus sp.
GTAGGACGTTCTGCCCGGAACGGGAATGACCATCCATGACAAACTCAGCCGTGATGTTGGCTGTTTCCGCCAAAGCTTTGTTGTTGTAGCTTTCTAGGAAAAAACCACGATCATCGGTAAAGACGCGGGGTTCTAAAATTAAAACTTCTGGAATTTGAGTGGGAATACTTTTCATTGAGGTTCTATTAGACTCATGGCTGTCAGTCTAGCTAAAAGTCCCCTGGTTATTTTAGCTGAAGGCATGGTACTATCAAAATCATATATTTAATTGAATATAAATGTAAAAATTTATGAAAGAGTCAGTTTTTGTCCCCCTGAAAGAGGCGATTCCTCGCCAGTACAAGTCCAAGTATAAGCGTCAATATGATCAGTTCAGACGTTTCGTGGCAGAACCCCTGATTAGGTTCAGGAGATTTTCTTTGAACTTTCGGGAACTTCCCCCTTTAGTTAACCCAATTTTTATGGTCGGTACAGCTAAGGGGGGAACGACTCTCTTAGCCAATTGTATGGGACATCACCCCAACATTTGCCATCCCACGTATGCCCATTTTGAGCTTTCACCTGAGTGGTGTAAATTAGCCGATATTGATATTGCGGCTTTAGCGACGCATAAACAGAATTGTCCACCCCTGAGGGCGGAAGATGTGACAGACACTATCCGTCAAAATGTTAGAGAAGGCTTTGCTCGACTCATGGTAGAGGAAGGCGGGAGCAAAAATACTCGCTTTTTCAATAAGAGTCCTCATTTGTGGAATAAGCTGCCTTTTGTGCATAGCATTTTTCCGGATGCACATCTGCTTGTTTCCAGCCGAGATATTGTAAGTAGTGTCGCTAGCCTCAAGGAAACTTGGGCTAAACAACACAAGCTTACGGGAGTTAAATACTATTTTCCCATAGATGGCAAGCATTGTTGGAGTTCAATTTGGCCCAACTCCTCCGCTCAAATTGAACCCGAACGGACGTTTCCAGGTGGAGAAGTTTCTGTGTTAGCAGAATACTGGTTGCGCGTCTACACAACAATTGAGGAAAATGCGCCTCAATTTGATGTAGTGTTTCCGGTGCATAGTCGGGATTTTGCTGAGAATCCGGGCTTGGTTGTGTCTCAAGTCCACAAGGCGCTGAATTTGCCTGATGTAGACTATTCATTGCCGACAAGACTCAAACCGTCAAAAAATCAGCGCTGGCGTGAGATGTTAACGCAACAGGAACAAGAATCACTAAAAGCTTTTATCGAAGCCAATTACAACCAGATAACGTCTTTGAAATATGCCGATACTACAGTAGCGCTATAGATGTTTCATCCTCTAGTAAAAATGCGTACTAGACTAGATAGCTGGGAAAATATTGTCAATTAGCTCAAGTCGCTTAAACTTTATAATGATTCCTGAAGGTAATAAAAAATATTTGGAAATGAATCAATGAAACCTTGGTTAAAAAATCTAGTTCAATCAATAGCGCCTGTATTTGATATTATGATAATCCGAAGTCATGAGCGCTTATTCCAAAATCCTCTGCCTTGGTATACAAAAAGCTCTATTAGGTGGCTAGACGAACATATAAATACAGAAATGACCATACTTGAATATGGTGGTGGCGTTTCCTCTCTTTGGTGGTGTCAAAAAGCCAAGAAAGTTTATACTTTTGAGGCAAGTTTTAAATGGGCTATCATTCTCCTCTATCACTTTTCCCGACATCCAGAGTTACTAAAAAAATGGAGATTGCATTTTTCTCCTTGTGAGTGGAAGCCAACGATAGATACTCCTAAAGATTACTGGAAAGCTCATCGAGGCTTGCTGACTGATGCAGAGATTGAAAGTATGGAGGAAGATTATTTACTCGATCTGCCAGACAAGTTCGATGTAATAATTATAGATGGCGCAATTAGACTAAAAGCCTTAGAAAAAACCCAATCTATTATAGAGAAGCAAAAAGTTCAATATATTGTAATTGACAATACAAATAATAAGGCTTTATCTAGAGAAGCAGATGCCACAATTCCTAAAAATTTTAAGAGGTTAGACTTTCCTGCTAATGACGAAGATAATGTATCCAGTCCTAGTGGAGAGTGGATTACGTCTGTTTGGATTAATCAAGCAAATATGGTAGAATCAATCTAAATTATTCGTTTTCATCTTCAGTAATCCCAATACCTCTATTCTGAGTCGTTTTAATAATAGTATGAAAAAAATTATAAAAAAAGCTTTCACCAGACTAGGCTACGATATAAGACGGATAAAACCTGAATATTCTGGATGGAATGCTTCAAATCTCAGAAACTTTGCAACTGATATAAAGACATGTGTAGATATTGGAGCAGGTTATGGCACAAAAGAGCTGTATAAGGCATTCCCCGATGCGTTTCATGTCTTAATTGATCCTCTAGAAGAATACAAGCCCTCCTTAGCAAACATTCTCAAAGAATATAAAGGACAATATTTGATCACGGCAATAGGTTCTCAAGATACTACTCTTACACTATCAATCGAACAAAATTCTTTAACAAGAAGCAGTTTCAATAAAAGGACTGAGTTGACATCAACAGGAAAAGAAATTCTCAGAACGAGAGAAGTACCGATTACAACACTAGACACTTTATTGGAAGAGTATAAATTTCAGCCTCCTTTCGGCTTAAAAATAGATACTGAAGGGTTTGAGTTAGAAGTTATACGAGGAGCATCACATTTTCTTCAGAATACAGAATTTGTTATTGCAGAAGTATCATACAACAAGCGTTTTGAAGAAAGCTATCGCTTTCCGGAGTTTGCTGAAAAGATGAGACAGGCGGGTTTCTATTTATGCGACATACTTAAGGTTGTCGGTAAACCAACATTGTTTCTAGATTGTATGTTCAAAAAATTCAGATAATTTATTCGCTAAAAAACCAAAATTAGCAATCATAACCAAAATCAGCTAAGTTTATTCCAATCAAACGGCTAGTCCGTTGATTACTCAGATGGAAGTAATTTCCAACACGCTGCTCAATATATTGCTTCCACCGATTTTCTATTCGTTCATGAAAGCTAGATGGTATCATTTTATCGGCTGCTGCTGACAATTTCCCCGTAACCTGTATTCCCATCCTGTTATAGAGAGGAAACAATATATTTAATCGACGTTTTATAATTAACGAACCTCCTCTGTAACCCCTATTTTTAGCAACTTTGTTTTTAGGTAAACTTCCATTAGATCCACTAAAGTCTAGGATGGCTTGAGCAAATTTTTTTGAATCTTTTTTTAATAATTCAAAAGGTAAAACTAATACATTTTCTTTGCTAAAAACATTCTGATAATATTCAATTAATAAATCATATTTTACAAAATCCAATTTAAAAGTTGGTCTCTTCAAATTATCGGCTGTTTCATGACCCTTTTGTATAGAACCCAAAAATTCCTCTATAGTTAGAGTCCTACCCAACTTAATACACTGTCCATATGCTGACAACAAAATTGATTTCTGTTCGCGTACTATTATGATAATTTTTGCTTCGGGAAAGGTCGAATAAAGTCTATCTGCAACTTCCTGCTTCCAGCCTATATTCGCTAAGTTACCGCTTAAATGCTCGTTAGATAATACGGGTACTAGATTGTTCTGATTAGCTGCTTGTAAACCAATATTATAAACTCGACGTACTTCATCAGCATTAAATGAAGAATTATCCGAATTGACAAATTGCTTCTTAACTTCTTTAGATTTAGCACCCCAAGCAGCTAAAAATCCTGTTTGCTCATCAGCAAACATAACCTGCTGTAGCCATGATGAGGCACATTTCGGGTAGCCAATATGTATCACTATACGTTGATTAGACATACTAAATATTTCTCCCGTTGATATTTGCTACTGCTTTTTCAACTAACTCTTTCAATTGGTGAACATTAACATACTGCCCTGTCCCATCTTTTTTACAGACGAGAAAACCATATTTTACATTTTTAATTCCAGCTAATCGATAAAAAGTCGGAGAAAACCAACCTTCTTGAAATAACTCGATTAAAATCGATTGGGAAGGTGTAAACGCTATATTACTAAAGCCAGCTCCGTGACTCCCAATCACAATTTCTGCCTCTTGAAATATTTTAACCTGCTCTTCTAAAGAATGATCCCTGAGACACACCGTTTCAAAACCAAAGCCTGACAACATCTGCTCCACTTCTGGCTCATTCGTGATAGAGCGCTGTAAAGCATCCCGACGAGAGACATAAATTCGCCTTTTAGTGGTGATTTGATTGTCCGTTACCAGTTTTTTGTTTAACCATTCAATCGCTAGAGGTGAAGGCTGTTTGATCAGAGAAAGCAAACTAGGTATGTATAGGTGATCAAAGTGATAAACTCCGTCATCCAGAAAAAGAGTTCTGTCTAAATAACCCGTTAACTTTATACTTTCATATATAAATTTCGGAGTTCTGTTTTTAGGTATAATTATTGGAATATCTTTAAACTTTTTATCACTTTCTATCATCTGCAATCGTGGTAGCATTTCCACCATCCAATGATAGTAATTATTGTGGTAAGGCATTGCCAAAAGGATACCACTTTTCATGTTTTGCTTTTTAGCAAATGGAATGCTTGCCAAAGCTAACAAGTATCTCGGCTCAGTCAAGGGTTTCAAAGATTCTCTTATGCCTTCTATGAAGACTTTATTTTTCCATTTATGAATAGGGTGAGGAAATGATACATAGACATCTGAAGCCGATATAATTCCTGATTGATATTTTGCTTCTTGATTTGGGGGCTGAAAAATTCTTGAAAAATCTTGATGGATTTCGTCGTCTATATAAAATAAGGGTGGATTTATTTCGGGATATTTGTATTCGTGAAAAAAACTGAAACCATGAAAATCCGGAACTTCAGGAAGCAAAGATGCTCGACAAACTTTCGCAAATATCTGGTTTCTAGTTATTACGGGTCTGAGAATTGCTTGTGCAAAGTTGTTGATTTTTGATTTGATTATTTTTTTTTGAGGAAATATGGGAAACAAATTAGCATTTTGATTCATATTTTTTATCTGAATTGATAGTCATGACGAGAATTGGATAAGTGGCGATTGAGCCTACTAGAGAAGGGTATATATAATATAATAATTAGCAAATGAAGAGGACGCTTTTGATTTGAACAAACAGTATTTTTGGAGTAGTCCCCATCGGCAAAAATAAAGGAAAACGACTGATTCGCTGTCTCAATGGCGCGATCGCACTCCTTATAGTATAGTACCCTAGGTTCATGATTGAATCCACAGATATGACCCCCATTGGAGTAGTCACTATTGGCAGAAATGAAGGAGAACGACTAATTCGCTGCCTCAAATCCGCGATCGCACTCCTTCCCCAAGATACACCCATTATATACGTGGACTCCGGTT
>CAKZMA010000389.1 GCA_937127375.1 uncultured Coleofasciculus sp.
TGCGGCTGGCGTTCTTCCCAGAAATTGGTATGGATGCCTATTCCCCCATCGCTACCGTAATTCTAGGGGGACTGTTACTCTCCACCCTGTTAACTTTGGTGGTAGTACCAGTGGTGTATTCCTTCATCGATGATGTCACTGAATGGCTGAAGCGGCGTGGGCGGCGACGGCGCATGACTCAACGCCCAGATGCTATTTTGGGAAAGTGACAAGTTTTGTAGGGGCGGTTTTAGCCACTCAATCAGGTTGTTTACCGATAACGGATCAACAAAACCCGCCCTTGCTAAGTCATAACTAGGGCTTGCAGCCAAAACCAGAAACCCTTACAAATAACACCCTTTGGGAACGCTAAGCTAAAACGCTTAGCTACTAACCGACAACCTTTACAACAATAGCGACTCCACCTGAAGCGACAACCTTCCTACTCCTGAATAGACAGGTAAATTCCAGACAGAATAAGAATGTTCGATGTTAACATTTCTTTGCCAGCAATAGTCTGCCTAACTTCAAGCGTAGCACCGAAGAACATGTTAAGAAATTTGGCTAGTGGATGAAATGTGCTGTCGCGATCGCTATCCTAGAAGAAAAATCAAAAATTGCCGGAAAACTCAGTAGTCAGTAGGTCGGACAATCTATTTCGCTAGTTGCCAACTCGTTCAAATCTGCTGCAAGTCCTCTGTGCAGACACAAGGCGTAGAGATGTGAAGGCGGAACGTCTCTGCAAAAGGGAATATTGAGTAACGAGTGTTACCTTAGGTTGGAAATAATTACTGGACTGATGATCTCGGCAAACAGTGAATCTGAGTTAGTAGTTGAAAGGCACAACAGCTTAGGGTCAAAACATGGTGGAGCAAGTCTTAAAAAAACGTTACCAAATCCAGAAACAGCTCGGTAAAAATGGTGGACGACGCACGTTGCTGGCGCGAGACTTACAAACCCAAGAATTAGTCGCTATCAAACTCCTCACCTTTAGTGCCGATTTTAAATGGGATGATATTAAATTGTTTGAGCGAGAAGCCGAAACCTTACAGTCACTCTCTCATCCGGCAATTCCCCATTACTTAGACCACTTTCACGTCCAAACAACCAAGACTAAAGGCTTGGCATTGGTACAGAGTTATATCCAAGCGAAATCATTGGAAGAATGGGTGAACTTGGGTCGTCAGTTTAACGAAGCCGAAATTAAGCACATCGCTAAAGCATTACTCGAAATATTAATGTATTTACACGCACAGCATCCCCCAGTAATTCATCGGGATATTAAGCCGAGTAATATTCTGTTAGGAAACCGCTCAGGCAACAGTTTTGGTCAAGTGTATTTAGTAGATTTTGGCTCAGTTCAGACTTTAGCCGCAGCAGAAGGTAGCACGATTACAGTTGTGGGAACCTATGGGTATATGCCGCCGGAACAATTTGGTGGACGTGCGGTTACAGCGTCCGATCTTTATAGCTTAGGTGAAACATTAATTTACTTGGTAACTGGGACGCATCCCGCTGATTTACCCCAAGAGGATTTGCGAATTGAATTTGAACCAAAAATCCCTCTCGATTCAGGCTTTATCGATTGGTTGCAGTGGATGACTGAACCGGATTTGAACAACCGTTTATCCTCTGCTGATCAAGCCTTAAAATCCCTGGAAAAACTGGGCAACCCAGAGTCCCCAGTGGTAAGAAATTCTGAGGGTAGTAAAGTTCAAATCAAAAAAGACCGTAATAGTATAGAAATTTTCATACATAATGATTCGGAGACAACAATTGGTTTAGTGGTTTTTAAGTGTATATTTTCAATCCTAGCTTTTTTAGGTTTTTTACAATTTCTAGCAATTGGCATATCATCGATGGTGAATGTATTTACTGCAAACTCTTTTTATGAAAAAATAATGAGTGGATTTTCTGGTATTTTATGCCTCAGTGTGTCTTATATTATCATATCAGCCATTATCTCTCTTTTTTCAGTATCTAAAGAATCTACCCGCCTCCGAATTGATCAGCATAAAATATCACTTAATGATCGAGTTTCAATTCCCAAGAATGCTATTTGGAAATTAGGATTTTCACAAGATTACAATACAGACTCACCTGTTGGTCGCGACATTGAGATTTGGGTGGGAACACAGCTCTATACAATTCCTACTGAGAATCTGACTGATCGCGAAGTTGATTGGATTGCATCTGAACTCAGCAATTTCTTAGATTTACCGCTTAGGAAATGAACCCTGAATTAAACAAAAACGCAAAACCATAAACTAATTTTACTAAGAGGACAATAAACAATGGTGGCTAAAGTTTTAAACAAGCGTTACGCTATCCAAAAACAGATCAACAAAAATGCGGGACTACGCACTTTATTGGCAAGAGACTTAAAAACTCAAGACTTAGTAGTGATTAAGTTGCTGATTTTTGGAGAAAATTTTCAAGGGGATGATTGGAAACTGTTTGAACGAGAAGTCAAAACGTTAAAACTCCTTTCCCATCCAGCAATTCCCCGTTACCTAGACTATTTTGATATAGACGCATCAATGGGTAAAGGATTAGCGTTGGTGCAAAGCTATATACCCGCTAAATCCTTAGAGCAATGGTTAATAGATGGACGAACCTTGAGCGAAGAATACATTAAGCAATTAGCTCAAGCCCTGCTGGAAATTTTGTGCTACTTGCATGAGCAAAAGCCGCCCGTTATTCATAGAGATATCAAGCCCAGTAATATTTTATTGGCAAACCGATCAGGTAACAGTGTGGGTCAAGTTTATTTAGTTGATTTTGGCTCGGTACAAACCCTAGCTGCCCAAAAAAGTAGCACAATTACTGTTGTAGGAACTTACG
>CAKZMA010000390.1 GCA_937127375.1 uncultured Coleofasciculus sp.
TGTGAACGATCGCCCAAGGTTTATTGGAATAAGCAGCAATTTGCGGAACGGGAGATAAAGGGACAGCTGTGCGTCCCCCTCCTCTGTGTTCGGGGATGGCTTGTGACATCATAAAGTTGCCCTCCTATGGCTATTTCATGGGAGTGGAAGTCGATCTGGAGTGGTGGCTCACCCCAGATCGGCGTGTGGATTCAGGCGGTAGAGACATGATTAATGCTCCCCGCAAGAGTTAAAATAACACACTTGTCACCACCGTTATCCACAATGGTTAACAATTCTCTACTTGTCTCCCACACGAAGCACAAACTGGGCTAAACTGACTGTTGACTATTCAGGTGGAGCGAATTGTGCCAAGCCGTCGGGATCGATTGAATGTTGATATTAATGGACTCCGAGGTATCATTCAGCAATTGGCGGATGAGGATCGGCGATCGCTTTCGTCTATGGTGCGGATATTGATTGAGGAAGGGTTGAGGGCGAGGGGGAGGTATCCCCAGTCTGGGCTGCAGTTACCGACGATGGCGGAACTGGTTAAAGCCTGGAATTTTGAGGAATTGGCTGATGAGGCGCGATTACCGATTGAACGAATAGAGGCGATCGCAAAAGGAGAACGCCCGACGGATGATGATTTGATTGCACTGGGTCGAGTCCTGGACTTGGATACGGCTCAGTTATTGGAAATTAGAACCCGGGATTTCAAGGGTGCAGGTAACGGACAGGGACGGAAAAATGGATGAGTTATTTTTGTCAGGATGCCAAATTGCGTTTACGGGTAACGCGGTGCAGGTTTTTGCTCCCAGCGAACTGGTAGCGATCGCACTCAGGCGTTCTCAGAAGGAGTTGGCGCAATGGGCGGTACAGTTTCGTAAGGAAGCCACGGAGATTTTTTTCCCCGGTGATGGGGGAAGACCTTATAAGATTTTGAGTAGTTTTGCTCATTCGGGGGGTGAGAAGCCGCCGAGTCCCGAAGTGTCTAATATTGTTTTCGGACCCGGTGTGGGGTTTGATGTGCAATCGCTGCGAATTTTGGAGAGGATGAGGCTGTCGGAGAAGCCGATGTCTTTGGTTAATCTGGAAACCGATAGTCAGGATTGGGTGAATCGCCCTCTGACTCAGATGCTACAGCGATCGGCTGAGTTTGCCACTCAACTGAATATGAAGGATTACTGGGAAGAGGATGCGCTGGCTTATGTGAAACGGATGTTACAGCAGCAGGGTAGATTAGACCATCATTATCAGGCGATGTTGCCCTATGGTCTAGCGGAGTTTAGTTCTACGTTTGAGGTGGTGCGGTTTGGTTTCCCCGAACGGGATTATCGGCTGGTGACGATTCATAGTTATGAGCCGATTCTGTCCAGGAGGTGAGGTGATGGGGAGGTGCGATCGCCCATGAGTTGTGATCAGTGAAATGAAAACATGAAAATCCCTGATGATGCCATCATTCCTGACACTAAATTAACTCGCTATCTCCTGGTCAAGAGAGAACAAGATGATAAATCAAAGTTTTTGGCACAGGCAGGATTTACACTGGATAATCCCGACCAATTAGAAGCCGCCATTCGTCAGCTTGCCGATACAGTGGAAGCGGTAGAAGATAGAAGTAATGAATATGGGACATTCTACCGTGTTGAAGGTCAACTCATGGGTGTCAACGATACAAACTTGGAAGTCATCACAGTCTGGCTAAACCGTAAAATTGATAACCAATTCCAGTTTATTACTTTAATTCCCAATAAGGAGTGACAGTAGAAATGCTTGAACTTTACCAGCGCGTCGTCCTATCTCGCAACCTTCCAGAACATCACCTGCAAAAAGGCGATGTTCTCACTCTGATTGATTATGTGCCTCACCCTAGCGGTGGCGAAGATGGCTATATTTTGGAAGTTTTCAATGCTGTGGGTGAATCGATTAATGTAATTGCTGTACCGATGGGAGCAGTTCAAGCCTTGAAAAATAATGAAATTCTCACCGTTCGCTCTCTAGCTGGAGTAAGTTAGTAAAACTCTTTTTGATTCACAACCTGAAACGCTGTCGGGTTGAGGGTTTGACGGGTTGGGGGAGGGAGTGCGATCGCTCGTTTAGGATAGCGATCGCCTAAAAGTTCTAGGGGAAAGAGGGGGGGAGTCTTACTGTTTATCAGACTTCTTGAAAGCCTTAGCAATTGTCAAGCTGTGGGACACTGTCGTTGTCGTCAAAGCGCCAACTTGAAACCAAGGTACAATCTCCTTTATTTTTTGGTGAATCCCTGCTAGATCAGGATTGGGTATCGTAATCGCCAAAACAACCACGGCGCTAAAACCTAGTTGCTTTGGCTCGGTTGCTAAGAGAATAATAGGCTGTTTCATTTTATTCACTCCTTAAAAAATCACACCACAGTTCAGTTAGATGTTGTTCAACCTCGGCAATAAAGCGAAACAGTTCATCCCACCCCTGCCTGAGCTAGCACGGTGAACCAACCATCTATCTAACCAAAACACGTTAAAGCAAGGTAAAATACTATTTTTACCTTGTATAAACGTGCAATACCATAACTTAACTTGGTTCTATCAAATAGAAACCTATATGGGGAAGAATTGCAACAAAGCTTAATAAATATTGCGAAACCGAGATAAAACTAGAATACAATAGAGTTGAGGTTAAACGTCACAAGCATGATAGCCCATGACTTTTGAGGAAGTACGCCAGATTGTAGATGCAGCAGTTTACGCCCAGGTAGAAAGACACCTGAGCGATGTTGAGCTGACTATACTCAAAGGCTCTTGGGATGATCTAACCTATGACGAGATGGCGAAAAACTCTCCTTATGGGGCTAACTATCTCAAAGGGGATGCGGGTCACAATTTCTGGAAGCTACTTTCGGACGCTTTGGGAGAACAGGTCAGCAAGAGAAACTTTAGGGCGGCACTGGCACGAGCAGAATCACGATTTCCCTTGACAAACCATGAAAAAGCAGACATTATTCTTGAGGACACCCCCCAACCTGCAATTCCTAGCCAAGACAAGCCATCATCAGAATCCAAGTCACAAGTACCGAGGGATCTGGCTTCTCGATTTTACATAAAGCGTCCTCCCATTGAAGAGATTTGTCATGAAGCGATTTTGGAGCCTGGTGCGCTGATCCGGATTAAAGCTCCTAAGCAGATGGGTAAAACCCTACTGATGGACAATATTCTGCTTTATGCGGGTAACAATGGCTGTCAAACTGTGCGTTTGAATCTTTTACGAGCCGATGACAAAGTTATCAGCAATCTGGATAAATTTTTACATTGGTTTTGTACTGTTGTGACTCGGCAGCTACAACTAAATAATAAAGTCGCTGATTTTTGGGATGAAAATGCAGGTAGTAATGATAACTGTACCACTTACTTTGAGGAGTATCTTTTACGTGAGATAAACAGACCGTTAGTGTTGGGATTGGATAATGTTGATCTAATTTTTCAACATAAAGAAGTAGCGCAAGATTTTTTTTGCTTGCTGCGTTCTTGGTATGAGGATGCAATACTTGTTGAGAGTTGGACAAAACTGCGATTGGTATTAGCACATTCTACAGAAGTTTATATCCGATTGGACATCAATCGTTCACCGTTTAATGTTGGACTATCCATTGAACCACAAGAGTTTAATCCTGAACAGGTAAAAGCTTTAGCAAAACGATATGAACTGGATTGGGATGAGAGCCATGTCCAAACCTTAATGGAGTTAGTAGGGGGTCATCCTTATTTAGTAAACCAGATAATGTCTTACATGAAAGTTCACCCAGATAATAACTTGGAAGACTTATTGAAAGCAGCTTCCACAGAAGCCGGATTGTATTATAACTATCTGCGGCAGCATTTATTGAATTTACAAGATGAGCAAGAACTAGCTACAGCGATGAAAAAGGTCGTTAATTCTAAAGACCCCGTACTACTAGAATCAGAGCAGGCTTTTAAGTTATATAGTATGGGTCTAGTCCATTGGCACAATAATGACGTGAAGATTAGCTGCGAGTTATATCGCTCATACTTTAAAAATCGCTTGTAATGATTTAGGTGTGACAGTTATGCAGATTGGTCGGTGTCAGAAAAGGTCTGTGATTGAATTGATTGCAGAAAATTTAAGCTTTATTGTGACAGTTCAAATTAGTGTCATAGTCCAGTTTCTCTGGGACGATTTTAATAGGGTAATTTAGATAAAAATCAACTGATGATCATCTATTGAAATTTCAGTATCCGATAAGGACTAGAAACAATGGTTAATACATACCACATCGGGGGGAGTCTAAAACCCAATCATCCTACGTATGTTACACGGCAGGCAGATCATGAGCTTTATGATGCGTTGAAAGCTGGGGAATTTTGTTATGTGCTGAATTCACGGCAGATGGGGAAGTCTAGTCTGTGGAAAAAAACGAAACAACGGCTGGAATCTGAAGATATTACTTGTACCTGGGTTGATCTAAGCAAGATAGGTATTAATATTACTCAAGAGCAGTGGTATAGGGGAATTGCTCAGTGCATATTAAGGAACATTCAGTTGCCAGATAATATCAACTGGAAGACTTGGTGGGACGAGCAAAAATTTTTATCCCCCGTGCAGCGATTAAGTGAGTTAATCGAAGATATTTTACTTGAGTCAATTGATGGAAATATTGTGATGTTTGTTGATGAACTTGATAGCGTGATCAGCTTAAGTTTTTCCACTGAAGATTTTTTTGCTTTAATTCGATATTTCTATAATCAACGTGCTGATAAACCAGGCTATCAACGCTTGACATTCGTGCTATTGGGAGTAGCAACACCTGGAGATTTAATCCAAAATAAAACCCGTACTCCTTTTAATATAGGGCGTGCTGTTCAATTAACTGGCTTTCAATATCATGAAGTTGCACCCCTCACTCAGGGATTAGCAAGAAAATTTAATATTCCTGAAGCATTAATTAAAGTAATTTTACACTGGACAGGTGGACAACCCTTTTTAACTCAAAAGCTTTGCAAACTCTGCCTAGAAGAGAAAGGTTATCCTACTGTGGGTAGTGAAGAATCTTGGATAGAAAATTTGGTACGATCGCGAGTGATTACAAATTGGGAAGTGAAGGATGAGCCAGAACACCTAAGAACAATTCGCGATCGCATTTTACATAGACATGATGAGCGACGTATTTCTCGACTACTGACTCTATATCAGCAAATTTTGGAAGAAAAAGAAATTAAATCTGATTCCAGTGTTGAAAAAGCTGAATTAAGAACATCCGGATTAGTCGTTGAAAAACAGGGTAAATTAAAAGTATATAATCGGATTTACCGGGAGGTTTTTAATAATAATTGGATTCAACAAGAATTAAGAAATATTCGACCCTATAGCCAAAACTTAATAGCCTGGGAAGCTTCCGGATTTAAGGACAATTCGAGGCTTTTACATGGACAGGCATTAAAGCAAGCACAAGATTGGATTAGCGAAAATAAATATAAATCAAACGAATTAGACGGGAAATTTTTAAAGGCTAGTCAAAGCCAATCACAAACAAGAAAACTGCGGTTAATTTTAGGGGCAACTTGCCTTATATTAACGTCAGGATTTTGGCTACAAAATACATCAAGTCAGCAAAAAATAGCTGACAAATTAATTGAATATGCTGAACCAAAAATCAAGGATGAAATTGACAATTTGACGCTGGGAATGTTGCTAGCTACAGAAGCTCATAAAAGATCTAATCTGCTTTCCAGTAGAAATGTTGAATCCCTTCTACAGCAAGGATTACAATGGTTGCCTGTACCACGTCAAGACACACCGTACAAAAATCAGGATCAGGTTGTAAAATTTATGAGGTCGAGTTTTAATGGAAAGTATTTAGCTACTATTGATAACGATGAAAATGTATCTATATGGAATATTTACAAACCTGAATCAGTACGATTAAACTATCCAGACGCCAATCCAATCAATAATCTTGCCTTTAATATTGATGGACAGTACCTAGCTACAACTTCTACTAATCAGAATCAGGAAACAATTGCGTGGGTCTGGAAGGTATCGGGAAATCAAATAGGGGAAGAAATGCCACATAAATATAACGTAAATGCCATTGATATTAGTCCTAAAGGTTCTTTCCTAGCTACCACCACTGCTGACAAAAATACTGGTCAATATACTTTAAGAACTTGGAGTGTCAAGAGTAGCAGCACACGATATGCAGTATCCCATCATAAAGAAATATTAGATGTTGCTTTTAGTGCTGATGGTAAACACTTGGCTACGGTTACTAAGGATGGTACGTTAAGAAAATGGCAGCTATATAATAATGGTTTACTTAAAAATAACCAGATAAAATCTCTGCTCTATGACGCTAAAGGATTAAAAACTAAAGAATTAAAAAGAGCTTATTTTAGTATTGATGGTAGCTACTTAGTAACTTTAGACTCAGGAAATAACGCTCGATTATGGACTACTGGTAGTCAAAATGAAGAGAATTGGCAACAGATATACGAAGTGGAATCTCCGTCGGAATTAATCGTTGCTTTCAGTTCTAACAATCAGTATATAGCCATTGCTGATATTGAAAACAAAATTCACATATACAAATTCAATCTAGATAGTGAAAATAACGATAACAAAGCTCAGAATATCCCAAAAAGAGTCATTGAAAACGAAAGCCCTGTAACTGCGATAGCTTTCACTACTGATGGTCAGAAGGTAGCTACAGTTAGCGGTGAAGATGCAAAAACAGTACGAGTATGGAACATCAACGATGGCAAAGAAGTCGCACGTTTTAACCACAAAAATAGCATACAAGATATCACCTTTACTTCAGATACTTCAGATACTTCAGAGCAATACCTAGTTACACTTAGTAATAATCGTATCGATTTATGGACTTTGCCATCACAGAGGCGACCGTTAAATCTTTTTGTCAAAATAAATCCTTTTTTAAACAATCTAACGGATAAAGTCTGTCATCGCTTAAGTCGTAACTTGACAAAAGAGGAGTGGCGCGAGTATTTAGGGAAAGATGTGCGGTACTCTAAAACGTGCAAAGATTTACCCTAACGGGACTTAAACAAATATCAAGTTAAGAGAACTAATCGCGATCGCTTGCTCGTGTCCGATAGGACGCGATCGCACCTCCTAAACCCAACCAATCACATCCCTAATCTGGGTTCTAGCAAT
>CAKZMA010000391.1 GCA_937127375.1 uncultured Coleofasciculus sp.
GCGTACTATAGGTAAGGTGAACGCATAGACTGGGAGAACAACCACGGCTTACACACGTCCCCTCGCTCGACTGATCGAGCAACTACAACGCTTACCTGGAGTGGGTCCTAAGACTGCTCAACGATTAGCATTACATATTATTAAACGCTCAGAGGATGAAGTCAAAGCCTTGGCGCAGGCTTTAATTGAGGCGAAAAAGCAGGTGGGCTTGTGTCAGGTTTGCTTTCACCTGTCGGCGGAATCGGTTTGTGATATCTGTCGTAACCCGAATCGCGATAAAACAACGCTTTGTGTGGTGGCGGATTCCCGTGATGTGATTGCGTTGGAGAAAACACGGGAGTATCGGGGAAATTATCATGTTCTCGGTGGTGTGATTTCTCCCATGGATGGAATTGGACCCGAACAATTGCACGTTGAACAACTGGTGCGCCGCGTTAGCCAGCAGAAGATTCAAGAGGTAATTTTAGCGATCGGTCCGAGTGTGGAAGGGGAGACGACGACGCTGTATGTTGGTCAACTTTTGAAACCGTTTACTAGGGTGACTCGCATTGCTTTTGGTTTACCGATGGGTGGGGATTTGGAATATGCAGATGAGGTAACATTAGCACGGGCGTTGGAAGGGCGGCGGGAGTTGGATTAATTATTTGTCATTTGTCATTGGTCATACTCGCTACCCTTGAGAAGCAAGCTACGTCATTTGTGATAATTGAACGGTGAGGTTGGGGCGGGTTTAGTTATATCAGGGTGAAAACGACACGTTAGTGGTAAAACCCGCCCCTACAAAAGATGTTTTATCGGAACGTCTCTGCTTCCCCAGCTCCCTCTGCTTCCCCAGCTTCCCCCCTGCCTTCTGCCCTTTGCCTGCCAAAATCATTCATCGAGTCACTTCGATATAAATATGCTCTAAGCGTACAGGTTGACGAGTGATTGAATCTAGGGAAATGCCCTCAAATTGATAAATTATTTCTTTTAAATCTAACGCTTCGGGTAACCAAAAAGCCAAATCATTCCCGTAGCGCCGATGAGTGAAACCGAGTTCTGTCGCCCGCGCGATCGCACGTTCTTCTTCTTGTGTTTGGATAATCACAATTTCTTGGGCGGGAATCCGTTGGCGCAGGCTGTCTAAACTCCCTTCGGCGAGGATTTTTCCGCCTTTGAGAATGCCAATCCGCTGACATAGGCGTTCGGCTTCATCGAGTAAGTGAGTAGTTAATAAAACCGTCAATCCTTGACGTTGGAGACGGCGAATCAAGTCCCAAATTTCATATCGGGCTTCGATATCTAAACCCGTTGTGGGTTCGTCTAAAATGACCAGTTTCGGCTGATGAACTAGGGCGACAGCTATATTTAAGCGTCGCTGCATTCCCCCACTTAAGGTTTCAACGGGACTTTGGGCGCGATCGCATAGGTTAACGGCGTCTAAACAGGCGTGGACTTGTTGTTGTCGTTGTCGCTTGCTTAAGCCATAGATGCGGGCAAAAAAATGTAGGTTTTCGGCACAGGTTAAGGTTTTATAGAGTAAGTTTTCTTGGGGGGCAATTCCGATTAAAGTTTTGGTGGCGTCGGAGACGGGTTGGTGATTAATTGAGATTTTGCCACTGTCGGCTTTGAGTAAGTTACAGATAGTATTAATTGTGGTTGTCTTTCCTGCACCATTGGGTCCGAGTAATCCATAAATTTCTCCGGGGGGAATATGCAGGGTTAGATTTTGTAGAACCTGGCGATCGCCGTAGGATTTACAGAGGTTTTCGATATGCAGCACGATGACTAATACATAAAATAGGACAATTTCATGAGTTTATGACACGGACTAATTGAAAATTCAAAAATCTCAAATGGGAGGTTGCCAAAATTGTAAAAGGCTAAAGCCCTTACTACAAACCTACTCCCCTCTCCCCTGGTGGGAGAGGGGCTGGGGGTGAGGGGTTTTTCGCCTTAAGTTTACACGGGCGCACATCGGTGCGCCCCTACGAAGATTTATCTGATATCATAACCTTCGCTCAACTCTCAGCATCCGCTGATAAGATAACCATCCGGCTACTACCATAATTAAGGCAAATACGCCCAAAAACCAAAAATGTTCCCGAATATCCGCCAATCCCGCGCCATTTGCCCACACAGCCAGCAGCGCTTCGTTGATGTGGTAGATCGGGTTAAATTGGGCGATGTCTAGCAAGGTGTCGGGAAATAGGGAGGTGGGTAAAAATGCGCCTCCTAGAATTAACAGAGGTACGCCAAACGCCGCAACCAAGGCATTTACATCCTCGGTGCGACGGGCAAATTGAGTGCCGAGGATGAATCCGACTCCCACATACGCCATAATACTCAGTAGAATAATCAAGATGCCTAAAACTAGAGATCCCTGAAACTTAGCACCCCAACATGCTGCGATCGCGTAAACTAAAACGGCTTGAACCCCAGCAATGGCGCTATGGGCGCAAAAGATACCTAGAAAATAGGATATGCCACTCAATGGAGAGATGAACAGACGTTTAAGGGTTTGCTGTTCCCGTTCTCCCACCACCGTCGCTACCGTACCCCCCAGACAGCTAAAAAATAAAGCAGCACCTGCTAACGTCGAGGGGGCGGCATTTTCAAAGGCTTGCGCCATCGATAATTGGGCGCGTTCTGCCAAAATATAACCGTTGAGTAATAATACCGAAATGGGGAAAATTCCCCAAAAGACTAAACTGCGGCGTCTTCGCCCCAGTTCGATTAAAATGCGCTGGGCTACAGCTACTGTTTCATGCCAATAGTTCATTTATATTTTCTGTCGGGGCGGGTTTCATTATTATCCTCTCTAAATGCGAGAACTAACCTGTCAGTGTCATCAGTGTGTGTGACTAACCTCTCACCTCCCTACCCCCATCTCTCCAATAAATCCGTGAAATCAGTGTTTTAAACAATGACGAATGACAAATTAAACCGATTCTACCTTTCCCGACGCACCGCCCTGAAACTGATTGGTGTGGCTGGAGTCGGTAGTGTGATCGGATATTCTCGCTGGGCGAAACCGCAACCGACGGTTATTCAGCCCGATACCCTGGATTTGCCCCGAACCCTGACTCAGCCGAAATCGGTGGTGGTTGTGGGTGCGGGATTGGCGGGGCTTAGTTGTGCCTATGAGTTGAGTCAACGGGGTTTTGATGTAACCTTATTAGAACGATCGCCTCAACTCGGCGGTAAGATTGCTAGTTGGCAAATTCAGGTGGGTGATCACGCCCTGCGGATGGAACATGGGTTCCATGGCTTTTTCCCGCAGTATTATAATTTGAATCAGTTGGTGGCTGAGTTGGAGATTCAGGATCACTTCCGTTCCCTGGAATTTTACTCGGTGGTTTTCCGGGATAATCAGTATCAGCCGGAAGTCTTTCGCCCCAGTCGTTCCGCCTTTCCTTGGAATGTGGTAGATTTAGCGATCGCGTCTTCTAATCGCTGGCGTTGGGGGATTAATTTGACCAAGCTGAAACATTGGCAGGTGTTTCGGGAAATTGGCGGTTTCCAAATCCCTGCTAGTTTTCAGCGTTTGGATCACTTATCCGTTGCGGATTGGGTAAAGGGTGAGTTTCCCCAAGGGCTTTATGATCTGTATTTTTTACCCTTTGCTAAATCTAGTCTGAATGCGCCGGATGTGTTAAGTGTGGGCGAATTAATGCAATTTTTCCACTTTTATTTTTTTGGCAATCCGGAAGGATTGGCGTTTAATGGGACGCGCCAGGATATGGGCAGGAGTTTGGTGGAACCGATTGCCCAGGCGATTCAAAATCAACAGGGAAAGATTGTTACACAAGCCACGGTGAGTCAGATTCAGTGGCAAGATGGGCAGATTCATTCGATTAATTATCAACAGGGAAATACTCTACCATCGGTGCCGTTTTGGGTGAAGCGGAATCGCAGGATGGAAACCGATGAATCTGATAATACTGTGGACTATTACGGGGCGGGGGATGCCATGTTTGCCCTGTTTCCAGAGGAAAATCAAGCCATTTCTCTAACCTGTACTCATCAAGGGTGTACGGTACAACGCCAAGGGGATGGTCAGTTTATTTGTCCCTGTCATGGGGCGGTTTATAATTCCCAAGGGCAGGTGATTGCGGGTCCAGCGAAACAGGATTTACCTCGGTTTAACCTGATGCAAAGCACTGAGGATGAGGTGCAACTGGTGGGGATTTCTAGTTCAGAGTCATCCCAGGTAGCCACCGAAACCATTCAAGCCGATTATTATGTCTTTGCCACTGATGTTCCCGGTGTCCAACATTTGTTTAAACTGGCACAAGGGGAGGTGAATTCCCAGGTATTTCAGCAGGTGGAACAATTAGCCGTGGCTGATCCCTTTGCGGTTGCCCGATTTTGGTTTGATCGGGATTTTGCTTGGGATCATAGTAATTTTACCTCCCTGTCTGGTTATCGTCTCACCGATAGTATTACTTTGTATCATCGTATCCAAGATGATTATATTCAGTGGCATGAAAAAACCGGGGGAAGTGTGGTAGAATTACATGCTTACTGTTATAAAGAAGACGAGTTTCCCAATCAGCAGGTTTTGTTAACCACGTTTGCACAGGAACTCTATGAAATTGTGCCAGAATTACAAACGGCGACGATGTTACATCGGGAGTTAGTGAATCAGAAAAACTTCTCCGGTTATCCGCCGGGGAGTTATCAGGAACGCCCCGAAACTGATTCGGGGGTGGCGAATCTATTTTTTGCTGGAGACTGGGTAAAAATGCCCTTTCCCTGTGGGTTAATGGAACGGGCGGTGAGTAGTGGATTCTTGGCGGCTAATGGGATTATACACCGGGAAGGATTGCAACAGCGATCGCTGTTATCGGTGAATCCAGAAGGAATTTTTTCGATAT
>CAKZMA010000392.1 GCA_937127375.1 uncultured Coleofasciculus sp.
CTCTGGGAATTACATCAAATTCGGTTTTCAAGCGCACACCGACATCGGTTTCGGAGAAGTTATTCCGTTGCTGGATGGTAAATCCTAGACGAAGATTGGGTAAGAATCGGAAATCATAGAATAGTTCTAAAACGTCGGGATCTTCTTCTCCTTGGTTATTTGATAATTCCTGACCATAGCCTAATCCTAGGCGATCATTTTCGGTAAATACATCCAAAAAGCTCACGCCAAAACTATAGGTCGTCGCCGCTTCGTCAATCTCTCGGTTGATATACCGACCATAGCGACCAAATATCCCCATATTCCAATCGGGGATAAAGTATTCAGCGTTGAGACCATAAGCCTCTTCCCGATCATCGTCTTCTAATCCAAAATTATTGTCCCCGCGTGCGATAGAGAAAATTTCGTTAAATCCTGTCTCTGAACCCGCGTCGCGATCGGTGGCATAGGTGCCGCGAATAATGCCATTGCCATAACGTAAACCCACTTCTCCGGCAAATCCATCTAAGGCAAAATCACCAATACTTCCCGATGATGAAAAGGCAACGGCTTTGGCTTCAATATTGTCCGTCAATGTCCAATTCACTAAAAAGCCAGGACGGGAGGAAATTCCTGTGGCACTTAAGGCTGGATTGGTCTGAAAAACGGGATTAAAGAAATGGGTGACGCCATCTTTAGCAAAGCTATTGCGATCAAAGTAAGAGGTTAAATCCAATTGACCGATAACAAAGCGTAAATTGGGTAAGTCCGTAAACGGAGCGGTAGCAAAATACAGTTCGTTAATATTTAATCCTTGGTTGGGAGAATCTGCTAAGCCACTATCTTCGCTGGTTAAATCTAATGTGGCAGCAAATAGCGCCTTGGGAGTTAGAGGATAGACGCCAGCCAACCGCGCCCTCGCCACAGAGGAGTCACCCTGCACCACATAAGTTCCTTGGAACTGTAAGGTGGGATCTCGTAATGCTGTACTGCGTAGCAGGGAAGAGGAGGGTTGATTGGGCTGGGTTGGGTCAAACTCCTGAGCCGGAGTCGCCACTGGAGGGGGCAGGTTTGGGTTAGGAGTACCGGGTACAACGCCGGGATTGGGTGACACGAAAGGAGACTGTGCCACTGAATTCGTCCCATTCAATGGATTGACATTGGGATTAACCCGTGGAGGTAATGCGGCTTGTGTTTGCGGCTGGGCGTAAACCTGTCCTACACCTGGGTTATAGCCGTTAAAACCTTGGGAATTTGGGTTAACGGGAGCGGGTAAAGGAGCTTGATTTTGCGGTAAATAGGAAAACTGTCCCGTCGCCGGATTATAACCGTTGAAACTTTGGGAATTTGGGTTAACAGATGCAGGTAAAGGGGCTTGATTTTGCGGTAAGGAATAAAATTGTCCCGCCCCTGGGTTATAGCCGTTGAACCCTTGGGAATTTGGGTTAACGGGTGCGGGTAAGGGAGCTTGATTTTGTGGTAGATAGGAAAACTGTCCTACACCTGGATTATAGCCATTAAAATTTTGCGGATTTTGGTTAATCGGTACGGGTTGGACGGCTTGATTTTGAGGTAAGGAATAAAACTGTCCTGCACCGGGGTTATAGGGATTAAACCCAACGGGAGTCTGAGTGGGTGGCATTGACCCAACTTGGGGCATTTGAGGAATGAAAGCAACCTGCCCCCCGCCAAGGTTATAAGGATTTGCCCCCATGGGAACTCCCATGGGTTGTACTGGCACAAGGATAAAGGTTTGAGGCAGATAAGGAACTTGTCCCCCGGCTGGGTTGTAGGGATTACCTCCTAGAGGCATTCCCATGGTTTGGACGGGAACCAAGATGACAGGTTGAGGCAGATAAGGAACTTGTCCCCCGGCTGGGTTGTAGGGATTTGCTCCCCCAGGAAAGCCCTGAGTTGACACCGGAATAAAGTTAGGAGTTGGGGCAATATAAGAGGGTTGTCCTCCAGGTTGGTTATAAGGATTGTTACCCATAGCCGCCCCAGTACCGGGCATAGGGATAAGATTAGGCGTTTGGGTTCCATAAAGGGACTGTCCTCCAGGTTGGTTATAAGGATTGTTACCCATAGCCGCCCCAGTACCGGGCATAGGAATAACCGTAGGCGTTTGGGTTCCATAAAGGGACTGTCCCCAGGTTTGGGTATAGGAGTTGGGACTCATCGCCGCCCCAGTACCGGGCGTGGGGATGGTGTTGGGCGTTTGAGTAAAGGAAGAGGGCTGTCCCCAAGTTTGGCTGTAGGGATTCACGCCCTGGGGTTGCACATTCGGTGAAATGAGAGTGGGAAAGGCAGGAAGCTGTCCTGAGTTAGATCCCGTAGAACCCAGAGGAATAGAGTTTGTCGGTACAGGGAGGGGAGATGAATTTTGTAACAGAGTTGGAAGCTGCGCCACCTTTACGTCGAAGGTATCCCTAAACCGGACTGAGGTTTCAATGGCGAGGGGTTGGTTACAGGTGGTTGAATCGTGACAATTCTGATCAGAGGACAATTCAGGAGTAAGAGGTTGTTCCTGAATCGTCAAGGGTTGGTGAGCCGAGTTTAAAGCGAGTTCTGATAAACCCGACTGAGTTGATAGACTGGCTTGAATTGGGGGATTGGGGATGGGGGAAGCAATACGGTTGGAATACGCTCTAGTTTCTACGTCTTCTGTTCTCCCTGTTCCCCGATCTTTTGCCCTATCGATGGGGGCGGGACTATTGTGGTTATTTTGTCGTTCCTCGTGTCTGGCTGGAACGGTTTGGTCAAGCGTTTCATAAGTTTTCGGCGCTATAGCATTGGGTTCAACGTCTACGACTGAAGGGTTAGGATTCAGGCTTGTCGATAGAGCCGTATCTCGTCTTGAGACATACTCCACTCTTTGGGCAGAAACGGACGCTGGATCTGGATGTTGGTTTAGCTCAGAACCCGCTGTATGCAAGCCATCGGCTTGATTCAGAGATAATTGGAAATCACCAGACGGTTTTTCTGCTCCAATATCTTGCCGATTGGCGACTTCTGAGTCAGGTAGAGTCGCCTGAGCGGGTTTAATTTCAAGTAATCCTAGCGTCCAGAAAACGATAAGTGATCCAATACTAAGCAGATTAATCCATAGCAGCGGCTTAAGCAAGCCGAATCGTTGAGAATCAGGGACTATTAAGTTCATTACCGGAGTTCGTTTGACCGATTGATGTTTGCCCTGCACCCTGTCGCCACTTTAGCAAAGGAATTAGTCCTTGGCGATTCATATAACCTTGGTTGAATGAAGGTTGAATCTTGTCTTATAGATAATGGAGGATAGCCAGTGACGCTTTTTGGTTATAAACATCCACCTGCTTTAGCTAAAACCACTCGGTTACGTCTGAATTCCAGAAAATTGATAGGTCAATTCCCACCCTATTTTTTAGGGTACTCTTGGCGCAACCGTTCACCGACGAACTAATCCTCACCCGGAAATTTTGCCGAGTCAATGATAGTTGACTAAACAATTCAAGGGAGTTAATTCGAGAAACGTTTAGCTGTAAATAGAACGGTTTGGGCAAAGCCTGAATCCGTCCCCTAGTAATTTTACTCAAAGGTACAAGGCATTGAGCGCCCGAAGCCTTGAGTGACTATTCCTGCGCTCGTTGCCGAAACAGCGATCGCGTTCTCATCAACCTCCTTTGATCAGATCAAAGGTTCAATCAGCTAACGGTGTTGGCTGGTGCAACACTATAACAGATGCAGATACTTTGACTTTACCGAATGGGTACTTATTTCGTAGACCGTATTTTCACGGATTTTTCGCTTGAAGAGCGAAAATTGCACCCCTGACTCATTTCTAGCTAATCTGGCGATAGGTTCCCTCGGCTGTCGTTTTTCATTCAGCGTGGGATGAATCACCAGTCCCTATCTAGTTTAATGCGTCCGTTAAGAGAGCCTCCATAACCTTTGGGGAATTGGAGTGGCAAGTGAGCATTCCTCTACAACTACGCCTTAACTTCTCAGTTTTAACATATTGAAAGAATTTGCCAAGGGGAATCAGGGGATAAGGCTTTAGCCTGGGTGTAAGTATCTGAACTTACACTCTCGTTGTCGATACTGCCATGTCTTTTGTCCGAGAGCTGAAAACGTCCGAAGACCTGTGGGATGATATTAGCTATGTTGGGCGCACGTCATTGAATCGTTTTAGATTAGAGGTAAGGATGTAATGATTCAAGAGGTCTGATTGTGGTCTTTGCTCAAACCAGTTCCCCAAATGTAGGAACAACTCGCCTCACGCTAGACGAGTATCGGGCGATGGAAGAAACCCACCCGGAACGTCATGAATACCGCAACGGAGAGATTCTTACAATGTCGGGAGGTTCTGAAGCCCATAGTGCGATCGCTAGCAACTTATTAATTTACTTGGGGTTTTTGCTCAGAGATACCGATTTTCGTTTGTATAACAGCGACTTGCGAGTTTGGATTCCTGAATATCAGTGTGGGACTTATACTGATTTGATGGTGGTTAATGGCTTCCCAGAATTCAATGGTGAGCGCAATGATGAAATTCTCAATCCTTTCCTGATTGTCGAAGTTCTATCGCCTTCTACGGAAGCCTATGATCGAGGTGAAAAGTTCAGAAAATATCGTTCTCTTGCTAGTTTTTGTGAATATCTGCTGGTGAGCCAAGCTGAACCCTACATTGAGCAGTATCATAATCTTGAGCCTAGCAGTAATGATCGCTGGCTGTGGCAAGTGTACTCTAACCTTGAGCAGGTGATCGTCCTGCACAGTTTAAACATAGAAGTTTCCCTGTCTGAAATCTATCGTCGCATTAATTTTTAAGGGTTATTTCGGCGGACATGATATCAAACTCTTACACTTACAAATGTCCACCTACTTAGGGGCTGCTGAATAAGT
>CAKZMA010000393.1 GCA_937127375.1 uncultured Coleofasciculus sp.
ACTACCTGACAAGTTCCGAACAAAACCCGCCCTCCCCACCATTCAACTATCAGATGTAGCGGCAAACGCATAAAAATAACCTAAATCACGCTACCAAATAACTGGCGCACCCAATTTACCCTCCCCCATGCAAATCTTACTCAGGACAAAACACACCCAACAACCCACAAAGGACAACAAAAAAATGTGTTTAGGCATTCCCGGTCAAATTACTGAAATAACCAATAGAGAACATCAACTAGCCATAGTCAATATTGGCGGCGTCCAACGCCAAGTTAATATTGCCTGTATTATTGATGAAAATCATCCCATTGACACCTGTATTAACGATTGGGTATTAGTTCACGTCGGCTTTGCCATGAATCGCCTCGACGAACAAGAAGCCGCCGAAACCTTACAATTACTCCACGAACTCGCCTTAACCGAATAACCAATGACATAAGACATAAGACATAAGACAAATTATGAAATACGTTGACGAATTTCGCGATCCCCAAAAAGCCAAAGCCCTACTGCGAGAAATCCAAACCTTAACCACTCAATTAGGCAAAACCTCAACCCAACCGCTAAAAGTAATGGAAGTCTGTGGCGGTCATACCCATTCCATCTTTAAATATGGACTCGAAGAAATCTTACCCGACACCATCGAATTAATCCATGGTCCCGGCTGTCCCGTCTGCGTAATGCCCAGGGGACGTTTAGATGACGCGATCGCGATCGCAGACTATCCTAATGTTATCCTCACCACCTTTGGTGACGCCATGCGGGTTCCCGGTTCCCAGAAAAGTCTCCTCCAAGCCAAAGCAGCCGGGGCGGATATTCGTATGGTTTATTCTCCCCTAGATAGCCTGCAAATTGCCAAAAATAACCCGGATAAAGAGGTAGTTTTCTTCGGACTTGGCTTTGAAACCACTGCCCCCAGTACCGCATTAACCATCCTACAAGCGGATGCTGAAGGACTGCAAAACTTCAGTATGTTCTGTAATCACGTTTTAGTGATTCCCGCCTTACAAGCCTTATTAGACAATCCCGACTTACAACTGGATGCCTTTATTGGTCCGGGTCATGTCAGCATGGTGATTGGGACAGAACCCTATCACTTTATTGCCCAACAGTACCAAAAACCATTAGTGGTTTCCGGATTTGAACCCTTGGATATTTTGCAATCCCTGTGGATGATATTGCAGCAACTGATTCAAGGGCGCTGTGAGGTCGAAAATCAATATGACCGTATCGTTCAACCTCAAGGGAATCGTGTCGCCTTAGACGCGATGAATACCGTATTTGAAGTGCGGGCCAAATTTGAATGGCGAGGACTCGGTGATATTCCCAATTCGGGGTTTAAAATTCGCCCCGACTACGCCCAATTTGATGCCGAAGTTAAATTTACCCTTCCCAATCGTCAAGTCGCCGATCACAAAGCCTGTCAATGTGGAGAAATCCTCAAAGGCGTCATGAAACCGTGGCAATGTAAAGTTTTTGGTACAGCTTGTACACCAGAAAACCCAATTGGAACCTGTATGGTATCTTCAGAAGGGGCTTGTGCGGCATATTACAAATACGGACGCCTATCCAAAGTCGCTAAAACCGCCGTCGGCATCAATTAACCCCCTGTAGGGGCGACCCGCCTGCATTCATTAACAACACTATTCCACTCAATGGAATCGGGTCGCCCTTTACTCAATTGCATCAGATCACCCTCTCCTAAACCCCCTATATCAGAACGTGTTTCTTGAGAGTTAAAACAGTCAAGAGAGAACATTTGTCAAGGTAGGTTTCGCCCCCAAAGTTTATCCATCAAACCGATAACTCCAATACAAAATTTGTCCGTTTTCCCCCATACAATGCTGTTAAAACACAGTTTTAGATTGGAGAATAAACGGTTATGCCATTTGTCACAGTTCAGATCGCCCAAGGTCACTCCGTCGATCAAAAACGTGAACTCGCCAAAGCCCTCACCGATACCCTAGTTTCCACATTAGGCACTAAACCCGAATGGGTAACGATTCATATTGATGAATTTGAGCGAGAAAATTGGGCAGTTGGCGGTGAATTACATTCCGATAAACCCGGTAAAGGAGGTAAGCATCACACCTAAATTGAATGTCACTGACTTTAATAGTTTGTAGTAAGCGCTTTAGCGCTTCTGGCACTAAAGTGCCTACTACGAACCCAGAAGATGGGGAAGATGGAACGTCTGTTGTAGGGGCGGGTTTTACCCTTAACGTTTTGTTTTCACCCTGATATCACTAAACCCGCCCCAACTAAATAACAAATGACGAATGACATAAGACGTAAGACGAATAACCAATGACCCATAACCAAAATCCCCTCTTCCAAAAAATCGAAAAAATTCGACGCCGCCCGAATAAAGTTAAAGATACCGCCATCACCCTGGCACATGGTAGTGGGGGGAAAGCCATGCGGGATTTAATCGATGATATTTTTGTCGGAAGTTTCGATAACCCCATCCTCTCCCAACTCGAAGATCAAGCCACGATTCCCCTCGCCCAACTCATCAGTCAGGGCGATCGATTAGCCTTTACCACCGATTCCTATGTCGTTGATCCCCTATTTTTCCCCGGTAGCAATATCGGTGAACTCGCTATTAATGGTACGGTCAATGATTTAGCGGTTAGTGGGGCAAAACCCCTGTATCTAACCTGTAGCATGATCATGGAAGAAGGACTTCCAGTTGAAACCTTACGACAAGTCGTTCTAAGTATGAAAACAGCTGCCGATGCTGCTGGGGTGCAGGTGGTGACTGGGGATACTAAAGTCGTTCATCGGGGTTCGGCTGATAAACTGTTTATCAATACAGCCGGAATTGGTGTTATTAGAGAAGGTGTTTCTATTTCCGCCCATCATATTCAAGCCGGTGATGCGGTAATTATTAATGGTCAATTGGGAAATCATGGTGCAGCTATTTTAATCGCCCGTGGGGAATTGGCATTGTCAACAGACATTGAAAGCGATTGTCAACCGTTAAATGGATTAGTGGATGCCATTCTTGAGGTTTGTCCCCAAATTCACGCGATGCGGGATGCAACTCGTGGTGGTGTAGCAACGGTGTTAAATGAATTTGCCCAAAGTTCCGACGTGGGGATTCGTTTAGATGAGGCGTCGATTCCGATTCGGGAAGAGGTGAATGGCGTTTGTGAAATATTAGGATTAGATCCGTTATATCTAGCCAATGAAGGGAAGCTGGTGGTTATTGTACCGCGATCGCACGCCGAATCTGTATTATCTGCGATGAAGTCTCATCCGGCGGGACAGGATTCCTGTATTGTGGGTGAAGTAATTGACTCACCCCCCGGAGTAGTATTACTGCAAACGGCGTTTGGGGCAGAACGGATTGTAGATATGCTAGTGGGGGATCAACTCCCCAGAATATGTTAATCGGTGTACGGTACTTACTATCAACTGATCAGGGCACGATAATATCGTGCCCCTACCGAATTCAATTATCCCTAAGCTGGGGTAGGGGTACAGCAATGCCGTGCCCTATTATCACTATCTTAAGCGGTTACAGGTTCGAGTTCTTTCTCCACCTCAGGTGTATACTGACCCTCATGGGCAGCACTATTGCACTTCGCCCGATGCAGCAGCAGTTTTTGTGCTAAAGACACATTGGATTCTTTCCCTTTCCACGCTTCTAAAGCAGGTTGCTGAATAGCACGGGCAAAAGAGAAGGTTATGGGCCAAGGCGCTTGGTCTGCATATTTTACATTCATTGCATTCAAGTGAGCCGATGCTTGCTCATTACTCTGACCGCCAGAGAGGAATGCTACACCCGCCACAGATGCTGGAACTGAATTCATCAAGCATTGCACCGTCGCATCTGCCACTTCATTCACACTGGGTTGGTTGGGGCAATCTTTCCCAGAAATGACCATACTGGGTTTGAGGATCATTTGGTCGAAGGCGACTCGCTGAGTGTAAAGCTGATTGAAGACAGTGCGTAGGGTTTCCTCGGTTACCTGATAACAGCGTTCCAGAGTATGATCCCCATCAATCAGCACTTCCGGTTCCACAATGGGAACCAAACCCCCTTCCTGACAAAGTTTGGCATACCGGGCTAATCCATGGGCATTTGCCTCGATACAACCCCGGCTGGGAATGCCATCACCAATCGTGATCACCGCCCGCCATTTGGCAAAGCGAGCGCCCATTTGATAATACTCCGCAATGCGATCGCGCAGACCATCGAGTCCCTCTGTGACTTTTTCCTCAGGGAAACCCGCCATGTCTTTGGCGCCAGTATCCACTTTAATTCCAGGGATTATCCCCGCATCGGTCATCACGTTGAGAAACGGTGTCCCTTCTTTGGTCGATTGGCGAATCGTTTCATCATAGAGAATCGCGCCACTGATGTAATTCCCTAAGTTAGGCGTGGTCAAAATTAACTGGCGATAGGCACGACGCATATCTTCGGTTTGCTCGATACCAACCTTCCCCAGTCGCTTATTACAAGTGCCGTTACTTTCATCCATCGCCAAGACACC
>CAKZMA010000394.1 GCA_937127375.1 uncultured Coleofasciculus sp.
CTGAAGTTTTCTACTACCACAGTGCCTTTTGAAGCCTTAGAAGCGGTTCCAGTAGATGTAATGGCTCTCATTGGGTATCAAATATTGGGTATCATATTTCTGTACTCTAATCCATGATACCCACTTGATACCCGAAAACAACTAAGACACCCAGATTTAGTACTATAACTCTGGATGTCTCAATTAAGCTATAAGCTTACAAGCCTTATCAAATATAGATATCCAAAAAGCCCGTGACGAGGATTGAACTCGTGACCTCACCCTTACCAAGGGTGTGCTCTACCACTGAGCTACACGGGCTTATGTAATGGACGTTTTTAATACACACACCCTCTAAAAATTAGAGTCATGTGATGGGCCGAGTTGGATTTGAACCAACGTAGGCAAAGCCAGCGGATTTACAGTCCGCCCCCATTAACCACTCGGGCACCGACCCATTTCGTTCACAGTTATCAATACTAGCACAACTTTTAATTTGTGTTCAACTTTTTTTCCGGCTTCCCCATCTTCCCCATCTCTCCTGCCTCGTCATTTTGTATCAAAAATAACAATTCCTCGGATAAGCTCGCTCTAATATCACAGCTTAACCAGGTTTATCTCTATCAACCGACTGGAATTACCGAAGGAATATCTATACAAATGGTTAGACGATTAGGGCGACGTAAATTTTTGATCTATGGCTCCGCCACGTTGGGAACCACGCTTCTGCTCAAAGCCTGTAGTGAGCCGCCAGCACCGGATACCACAGGAGAGGCGACAACCTCTGACTCGGCGGCGGCTGGTGGCAATGGTGACACGATAAAAGTCGGGATTCTCCATTCCCTCAGTGGCACAATGGCGATTAGTGAAAAAAGTGTCGTGGATGCCGAACAACTCGCCATTGAGGAAATCAACGCTGCTGGGGGTGTCCTAGGTAAGCAGATTGAACCGATTGTGGAAGATGGTGCCTCAGATTGGCCCACGTTTGCTGAGAAAGCCAGAAAGCTAATTGACCAAGATCAGGTCGTTTCCGTTTTTGGCTGCTGGACGTCGGCTAGCCGCAAGGCGGTATTACCTGTCTTTGAAGAGAAAAAACATATGCTCTGGTATCCTGTGCAGTACGAGGGTCAGGAGTGTTCTAACAATATCTTCTATACAGGCGCTGCTCCGAATCAGCAGATTGAGCCAGCCGTGGATTGGTTGCTGGAGAATAAGGGCAAACAATTCTTCCTGATTGGTTCTGACTACGTGTTCCCTCGTACCGCTAATACAATTATTAAGGCACAGCTTGCAGAACTGGGTGGCGAAACCGTTGGCGAGGATTACTTGCCTCTAGGAAATACAGAAGTTACCCCAATTATTACTAAAATCCGCGCGGCGTTACCAGAGGGGGGCGTTATCTTTAATACTCTCAACGGAGATAGTAATGTGGCTTTCTTCAAACAACTACAGGGTGCAGGGTTAACCCCGGATAAGTATCCGGTTATGTCTGTAAGTATTGCTGAAGAAGAAGTCAAGGCAATTGGTACAGAATACCTGAAAGATCAGTATGCGGCGTGGAACTACTTCCAAACCGTTGATACCCCAGAAAACCAGGATTTTGTCAAGGCATTTAAGGCAAAATATGGTGAAGACCGAGTGACTAATGACCCCATGGAAGCTGCCTACATTGGCGTTTACTTGTGGAAGCAAGCGGTTGAACAAGCAGGAACGGCTGATGACTTAGAAGCTGTCCGCAAAGCGGCTTATGGTCAGAAATTTGAAGCCCCAGAAGGGATGGTCACCATGAATCCTAACCATCACCTCTCGAAGGTGGTACGGATTGGAAAAGTGGGAGAGGATGGTCTGTTTGAAATTGTCAACGAGACGGAAGCGGCTATTGAACCCGTTCCCTGGAATCAATTTGTTGCCGATACTAAGGGATTAGGTTGTGATTGGTCTGATCCGAGTAAGGGGGGTAAATATAAGTTAAAAGATGTATAAGTCAGTCATTAGTCATTAGTCATTAGTCCTTTGTCATTCCTGACCAACAATCAACGTAGAAAATTGTGCTAGCAGGACTTTTAGATAGTCTCTATGGCGGTATCAGTATTGGCGCTGTTTTATTAATTGCAGCGCTGGGATTAGCCATTGTGTTCGGACTCATGGGTGTGATCAACTTGGCACACGGGGAGTTGATGATGCTGGGTGCTTATACGACCTTTGTTGTCCAAAATGGGTTCAAGTCTCTGGGGGAACCTTGGTTTGAAACCTATATCTTATTTGCCATACCGATCGCGTTTCTGGTAACCGCCCTTGTCGGATTGGTTCTGGAACGGGGGGTTATCCGCTTTCTATACGGGCGTCCCCTGGAAACCTTGCTAGCAACCTGGGGCGTTAGTTTAATTTTGCAGCAGTTCGTCCGCAGCGTAAATTGGGTGATGGTGATTGGCATTGCTCTATTTTGCCTGCTGTTTTTTGGGGCGCTGTGGGTACTGTCTCGTCGGGCAGATTTTCCGCGGATTCGTTCTTGGGCAATCCCGACAATGGTGGTATTATCCCTGGGAATTGTCTTTACGATTGGCAAGGTTTTGAGTGAAACATTCGAGCTAGGGTTAACTAAGCCTTGGTTTGGCACTCAAGGTGTTGATGTCACCGCGCCAAGTTGGATGCGGGGAGGGTGGATGGTGGAGTTATCGGAAGGCAGTTTTCAGTTATCCTATGTCCGATTATTTATTATTGGGCTAACGATTCTTTGCATCACGGGAATTTACCTATTCTTGCAGCGTTCAGCTTGGGGATTGCGGATTCGCGCTGTAACTCAAAATCGGAGTATGAGCGCTTGTTTGGGAATTCCTACGGGTAAGGTTGATGCGTTAACCTTTGCTATTGGTTCAGGTTTAGCGGGGGTTGCAGGTTGTGCGATTAGTTTGTTGGGTTCAGTTAGCCCGAATACCGGTCAAAATTATGTGGTCGATACGTTCATGGTGGTGGTGGTTGGCGGCGTCGGTAAATTGGTGGGTTCGATTGTGGCGGCGTTAGCGATTGGTACGATTAATTACCTGATTGGTTCGGGAATACTGGCTTTGCTCTTTCAGCCCATTGAGCCGTTATTTGATTTCTTTACCTTCTTTGCCACCACCAGTATGGCAAAGGTGATGGTATTTGCCCTAATTATCATTTTCCTGCAAATTCGACCGGGCGGGATTTTTCCACAGAAAGGACGATCCTATGAACTATAAGGCAGAAGACAACAGGCAATAGGCAATAGGCAATAGGAAAACAAATGACAAATGACTTTCATAATCTCCTTTAAATCCTAATCACCCTGTCAAAATGAGAGAACAAACTTTTCTGTGAAATCAGTGTATGAATAAGCTCTCACTCACCTCCCTACCCCAATCTCTCCAATAAATCCGTGAAATCAGTGTTTTGACAAATGACCAATGACTCAGTAATTGAAATTCCCGGACTAGACCGACGGCGCAAGCGTCGTCAATCGCTGCTGATTGAAGTGGGTGTGGTTACTCTAATCGCACTGCTGCTGATTATTGTGTTTCCGTTGGCGTTGTCTGACTTTCGCCTGAGCTTGTTGGGGCGATTTTTGGCATTGGCGATCGCAGCTTTGGCAATTGACTTGATTTGGGGCTATACCGGACTTTTAAGTCTGGGTCATGGCATCTTTTTCGCCTTGGGTGGTTATGCGTTGGCAATGCATCTAAAATTAGCCCCCTTGGAAGGCGAGACTTTACCCGAATTCATGGGTCTTTATGGGGTGGATAAATTGCCCTGGTTTTGGCAACCCTTTGATTCCTTTGGATTTGCTGTCTTTGCCGTGATTATTATTCCGGCTGTCGTCGGGAGTTTGTTTGGCTATCTTGTCTTTCGTAACCGGATTCGGGGCGTTTATTTTTCTATCCTCACCCAAGCCGCGACAATTGTCTTTTTCAATTTCTTCAATGGTCAACAGAAACTATTCAACGGTACGAATGGTTTGACCAATTACCAAACCTTGCTGGGGGCTGATGTGAATGCCACGCGAACCCAGTTTATATTTTATACTATCACAATTCTGTTGCTGGTTGTCTCTTATGCCTTATGTCGCTGGCTGACTCAGGGGCGTTTTGGGCGGTTACTGGTGGCGATTCGCGATGATGAAAATCGGGTGCGGTTTTCGGGATACAATCCCACCGGATTTAAGGTTTTAGTCTTTGCCATTTCTGCGGGGTTGGCGGGAATCGCGGGGGCGATGTTCACGCTGCAAACGGGTATTGTTTCACCGAAGGCGATGGATATTGCCTTCTCGATTGAAATGGTGATTTGGGTGGCGGTTGGTGGTCGTGCTACACTCGTGGGCGCAATTCTAGGGGCGCTGGTGGTTAATTTTGCCAAAAGTATTTTAAGTGAAAACTTTGCCGAAAGTTGGCTATTTTTCCAAGGCGGATTATTTTTGGTAGTGGTGACGGTGTTGCCGAGTGGAATTGTGGGGTGGTGGCGGTATTCCGGGTATCAGGCGTTGCTGAGTCTATTCGGTAAGCGCAAAGAGGTAATTACTTATCCTAGTTTAGAAGAAGACCCAGATGTGCAACGTGAACGAGAGGAAATTAGTCATTAGTTTTAGGGAACAGGGAATAGGGAATAGGGAACAGGGAACAGGGAATGGGGAATAGGGAATAGGGAATTCTAGTAAATATCATTGTCATTATTCCTTTGTCATTAGTCAGCTAAAGTCTTGCTAAACATGAATCAACAAATTTTAGCGATTGAAGATTTAACCGTTAGTTTTGATGGCTTTAAGGCACTCAACACCCTCAACTTCAGTATGGATACTGGAGAGTTACGGGTGATTATTGGACCCAATGGTGCGGGAAAAACCACGTTCCTCGATGTGATCACCGGAAAAGTCCAGCCAACTAGGGGACGAGTTCTATTTAAAGGACAGAATTTACGGCGTAAATCAGAAGATAGGATTGTACGCATGGGGATTGGTCGTAAATTTCAAACCCCGCGAGTTTACCTAAATCTAACGGTGCGAGAAAATTTAGACTTAGCCTGTAATCGCAGTAAAACTGTGTTTTCAACACTGTTTGGGCGTCCTGCTACATCGGAACGACGCACGGTGTTAGGGTTATTAGAAACAATTGGTTTAGTTTCCAAAGCCGATTTACAAGCCGATTTACTTTCCCATGGGGAAAAGCAACGGTTAGAAATTGGCATGTTGGTGGCGCAATCCCCGGATTTATTGCTGGTTGATGAACCTGTGGCGGGGTTGACGGATGAAGAGACTGAAAATATTGCTGACTTACTGATCAATTTAGCCGAGAGTCATTCAATTATTGTCATTGAACATGACATGGAATTTGTGCGGCTGATTGCCCGTAAGGTGACGGTGCTGCATGAGGGGTCGGTGTTATGTGAAGGAAGTATTGATGAGGTGCATAATGACCCCCGTGTGGTGGAGGTGTATTTGGGACGAGAGTCCTCAATTAGCGCCCGTCAAATGAAACTGCTGCGAATTGTCACCGCTATGGCTTGGTCTGATGGGGATTTAGCGCCTGAAGAAGCGGAGTTAATTATTGCTCGCTTGAGTCAATTGTTTTCAACGGATAGTGAAGAGCAGGAAAAGTTACAAACAGAATTGCGGGATTATCTAGCTGCTCATGTTGATATTGATGAGTTGGTGGCTCAAATTGAAAGTCCTGAAGAACGGGAGTTAATTCTGAAGTTGGGGTATGAGGTGATTAATGTTAGCGCTCGCACGCCTAATGAACCCACTATTAATCAACAAGAAGCCGCCGCTTACAAAGAACTGGTCAAGCTTCTGGATTTACCGGAAGCTGTGGTAAATCGCTTAAAAGCAGATACCTCCAAGTCGTTGTGATTGAGGAATAAATACATACAATGTGTTTTTTGTCAAAGTTATTTCTGAGTAAGCTCAAAAAATTTTGTCATTGGGGTATGCTTGTATTTTTTGAGTTTTGCTGACGCTAGTGCAGAAAATGACGCCAGACTGAGGGTTTCAATCCTGTGTTTTTGTAAATTAACTACAATTGACCTATAATACCAGACTATACATAATTTAATATATCATACTACAGCCAAATAACAACGTCAAATTGGGCTTTTCCAGAGACTGCTGCTGCTCAGTCAAAATTCCATAACATTTACAAAATCAAATTAAAAACTTTGAATTGAAAAGTTATCGGTGGGGAGGGCGGGTTTTGTTGAAATGTTATCGGTGAATAGCGGATT
>CAKZMA010000395.1 GCA_937127375.1 uncultured Coleofasciculus sp.
TACAAGTCGGGGGTGTTTGTATTGTTCGGTAACTTATAACAAATAGCTTCCCCAGCTTCCAGAGGCGCTATGGCGCGTCTCTAAGGAGTCTGACAAAAGAAAACGACACTGTACTAAGTTTTGAAAACAAGCCTCAAACCCTTACAAAGGACAAAGGACAAAGGACAAATGACGAATGACAATCTGCACCGTTAGCTTTTATTGAGTCCACCTACTTACATGACTCCCCCAGATTCCCTATTCCCGGTTTCCTAAGATTTCATTAGAATCCCCAATGGGTTCAACTGAACCTGCGATCGGTTCTTTTTTGAGTTCTTCCAAATCTATCGTTCTTAATAAATAACGCCAAGCCAGAGGAAAGTCATAGATTTGGACTAAATCGGCTGAAATATCGTACCAAAGACGATTATCTTGATAAAACTTCATCTGATCCATTACCAACGCTGTTGCTGTCTGAGGTTCTAAATGCTGAGGATCAAGGCGTTCAATTGAGCCATTATGCCAAATGCTTTGAGATAAATCCGTCGGATCATTGGATGTACAATATAGGGTGAACTGCCAACGATATTGTTTATTCAATTCTAGGGGAATGGCAGTAATTGGTAAGCTAATTTTGACAAAGCCTGGTGTTTCTGGAAGCTGGAAACTAACCTGATAGTTTCGAGTCTCATCCTGTGAATTTTTGATCACGAATGCTCCTCGATTAATTGTGTTACTCGGATAGGGAATATAAAACCAAAATGTGGGGTAAGCTTTTAATGTAAAGCCAGAAAACTTGACGCCGGAGTCGGTAATGGGTAATAACGGTGTAAACGGTTGTTCAGTCTGTTCACAAGGTCCACGAGTTCCGGCAGGTTTGCGATCATCATTCGGTCTATCCCGAACGGGTGGATCTTGTTTAAGACTTGCTAATTTTTGAATAGGATGGGCTTGAACCAGTGGTCGATGAATTGTCAATTCAAGAACTGTTATCGCCAGGATTAAAGCAAGTTTGTGTGCAGTCATAGGTTTAAGGGGTTTAATCGGATCGCGACGTTTTAAATGCCTGGTAAGCCACTAGACTTCCACTTGTCGCAAATACAGCTAGCGTTGCTGGAACCATGGATAATATACTCCCAGTTTGAATGAAAATAAACCAGCTAATACCATTAATCGTTATCATAGAGACTCCTATTGCTAATCCCAGGCGTAACAGGGACTCTCGATAGTGCCATGCGATCGCACCTCCAATAACTGACCCTATCCACACCCAGACGAGATCTCCCCATAGAGGTAAAAACCTCAGCAAGGGGCGTTCTCCCACAGCCGCACTAATAATCTGACTGACCATCTGACTATGCAGGAATAGCCCCCGCATTTCATGATTACCAGGCGTTTGGAATTCATCTTTAATTGTGGGATCAGTTATGCCAATTAAAATAATTTTATCCTGCAAAAAATCAGGATTCACGCGATTTGCCCAAATATCACTCAAGGTTACTCGTTCTACCATGGTTTTTGCCAATTCTGGGGAACGGTAATTAAGTAAGAGTTGAAATCCTTCTAATCCGACACCGCGCTGGTAAAATCCGGGGTTGGCATTTAAATTGGTTAACGTCACTGAACCCAATTTCCACTGATCTTGGGAAATAAATTCAGGTGAGATTCCCTCGGCTTGTAGATAGTGTAGGGCTACTTGAAAACTCAGGGAATAGAAGGTGGAACAAGAGGATACGGCTGGCGGTTTCATGGCGATGAGATGACGCCGAACAATCCCATCTGGATCAACAACAATATCAGCAAATCCTAAGCGTTCTTTGGGGACTTCTGGGGGTGCAGCAACGCCTTCGGGGATTTGGGGAGACGGGATGACACAGATGGGAATCACGCGATCGCTCGTTTGCAGATATTGTACCAATTCATCCCGCCCTTCCCCCTCTGGGCGATCGCGAAAGATATCTAAGCCGATGGCGCGGGGTTGATAGGTTTGGAGTTTTTGCAGTAGTTTTAGCAGGGTGCGATCGTGTAGCGGATATTCACCCCCTAAATTGTTGATATCTTTAGCCGTTACCTCAACCATCAATAACCGAGGATCAAGGGATGGCGTGGGGCGCATTTCTAGGAGTTGATCAAAGGCTTGCTGTTCAGTCGATTGTAACCAACCTAGCGATCGCACTCCCATGACTAAACTGGTAACCATGACACTCGCACCCAGTACCAATTGCCAACCTCGCCGTCTCCGCTTAACGGGTTTGGCTTTAGGGTTGCTAATCCAGTCGTTCCAACTGGGCGGAACTTGGGTGGGATTCTGGACAATTACGGGTAACCAACTAGCACAAGGAAATTGAGTCTCTAATCCCTGTAATCGTTCTCTGGCGTCTCTTACAGCTAAATAGAAGGATTGACCTTGAGCAAAGGCAGTGAGAAAATACTTGAGGAACTCTTGCGCCACGCGATCGGGAACTAACTCCCGCATGACAATCATTTGCGGAATTTGGATATCATCCAGTTGTCGGGCTAATCCTAAGCCATCGCAGGAGTTAAAAATAGCTAGTTTTAACCCTCGTTCTACGGCTTTTCTTAACGCATACCAGAGTTCATCAATGGTTAAACTATCGGTTTGATTAATATAAATTCGCCCAGTTTCCCCTTCGGTTTCACTATGTCCGGCAAAAAAAATGATATCCCAATGTTTTTCCCAAAGTTGGTCGTTAATCTCTCGGCGGCTTTTTTCGACTAAAAAGGTAATATCGGTATGGGGTAAGCTTTCAAGTAACTGGCGATCGCTGTCAATATCAATTCCCTGGCTATGACCGAGAATGGCTAAAATTTTTACCTTAGGTGTGCGCTGATTTGGGGTAAATTGGGACGGACGTTCAAATTGAGGATCAGTTAAGGCGAGTTCCGCTTTCGGATAATGGTCAAAAAAATCCCACAAATGCCAAGGAAGTTTTTGCAGGTGTGGATCACTGGTGCTGACTAAGAAGCGAATCGTATCCTGACGACTGAGGGATTCCCGTAACCGCCGATCCAGGGGGCGAAACCCTTCCCCATCTAACCAGGTTCGCAAGCGATCGCCTAATTCATTGGCGGAGTCTTGACAGTCTCTCAGGCGCTGGCTGACTGAACCATCATAGATAATTTTTTTCGGTTTAATTCGATAGGGGGCGCTAATGCACCGATACTTATGTTGCCAATGAGACTGGATGCGATCGGCAAATTCAGGCGCTGCGTCTAATACCCCTTTGAGTTCAATATCTGGGGGTGCGCCATCCCAACCAATGGCTAATGTGACCCGAAATCCGTGGCTTTGGAAATCACCATCGAGTTTCAAAATTACTAATTTTTTGTGGGTGGTGTCATTTGTCATTTTTCAGGGAACAGGGAACAGGGAA
>CAKZMA010000396.1 GCA_937127375.1 uncultured Coleofasciculus sp.
AGCTGATGGCTAAATCAATACCATAGCCATCCTCAGCTCGGAAAAAGTCATTAAACTGTATTCCTGGACCATGAGGAGTGGTGGCTGCACCGACTCCTATTTGGAAGGGACTGATGGGACGGACATGACCAGCGGTAAATAGCTCTTCACAGGTAGCAGTCGGATCGCTGAAATCGAGGCAAGCGACTTGGAAGCTGAAGTTGCTAAACGTTAAACCTCCATCGGTGAACGTGCCATTAGAGTCGATTAACTCTCCCAAAGATACGGCTTGAGCCGGACTCGCGATTAATCCTAAAACGGCGGTAGCACTGGTGGCACAGGCGACGGCGATTGCACTTAGACGGTTCATACTATATATCTCTCCGAATTTAGGTAAAGTTGACACAAGTTAACAAAGAGAGTTAGGATGTAGCTAATTTTACATTGCACAAACCTAACTAGGCAGGCGGCTAAAGATAGGTTATGAATAGCTTGATACTGCTATATCTTGGTATTAGTGACTTCCGCTGATTCGAGTGGAATCTCGTCTCAGCGCCCGCCTTTTTGCTATCTCTATCTTTAGTTGGATAGATACTCAGTCTTTGGTTATAGACAAATGTATAACGAACTAATTTTCGTGGCAAGATATTTTTCGTATCTTCACAGAATCTTTATAGAACTAGCCCTTGACTTCATCAAAACTTTATAAAGTTTTGTGTATGATGTGTGTCCTTAGCTACCTTGGGTGTCGGCGTGGTTCCATCCCTAGCTCTGGAGTTCATCTGCCTTCACGCCATGGCAGATCAAGAATGCTTGCTAGCTCAAATCCTTATCTGGACTGGGTGACGCCCTAGGATTACTGTCCTTGATCAGAATCCGTGGCAATTCCGTAAATATACGGAGAAAATAGTCCGGCGATCTCGTTCATTTCTAACAAGTCCTACTGAGGATGTGATTTGAGTGAGTGATTGAGTAATTTTACTTATTGATACACATATATATTAACCTTCAAGAATCTCTTATTTTTATTTTGATAATGGAGTAATACCTTATCGAGAGGTTCCGGCGAAACGTCTCGACAAGAGAAATTGCCAATTCCACAAAAACCCGCCCAACCAACTAGGTGGTTAAGGGCGGTAAAATGCCAACGACTGAATGGTGAGATTCTTTGCTCATCGGGACAAGGATTTGGCTGACCGCTAATCGCTATCTCCCATTGACTGTCCAAATGCTTCGTCCCAATCAAGTGGAATTTATCACACTTGAGGATAGATGGTTAACGCGGCTGTTTACTTTTGGTTTTTCTTTTTCCGCGAATGCTGTTTCTTAAATGCAACACCAAACCCTAAAGCGGCGGCTGAACCCAGGATGGTCAGGGGTTCGGGAACCGGGGCATATTCTTGGTCAATCGTGGTCATATTCGATAGACCTGTACCCGGTTCACTGTTCATACTAATCTGCTTGAGTACCTGAAACTGAGTGACAGACCTATCAAAGACCACCGAATCGGCGAGGAAAGGAACATCATTGTCTCTAATATTATCGGCAAAGAGGCGTCCAACTTCATTACCATTCATATCTGATATTGTATCAGTCACTTCAACTCGTCCAGAACCGATAACTGCATCAAAACTTAGGTCAGACTTCTGAATGGGTTTTGTTGATTCTACATCATAGCTGATGTCTAAATCAATTCTGTAGCCATCCTCCGCTCGGAAAAAGTCATTAATCTGTAATCCTGGACTATGAGGGGAGGTTCCTGGTCCTACCCCAATTTGGAAGGGACTAATGGGACGCACATGACCATCGGTAAATAGCTTGTCACAAGTCGCATTAGGGTCACTGTAATCCTGACAAGTATACGCAAATGTGAAATTGCTAAAGGTCATATACTCATCTTGGACAGTGCCGTTATCTCGGATTAATTCCCCTAATGATACGGCTTGTGCTGGACGGGTTACCAATCCCAAAACAGCGGTAGCACTTGCGGCACAGGCGATGGCGATTGCACTTAGACGGTTCATACTGAACTTCTCCTTAATATCAAATATCACAAAGTTGACGACAGTCCACAAAGTAAGTTAGCATGAGCCAGTATAAATAAGAAAGAGTATTTGAAAGTGGCGGCTAAGAATAAGAATAGATTTTGAACTTGAGAAAAGCTTACTCAAAGCGTTCAATCTATTTGAAATCAGAAGGTTAATTCCTTTTCAAGGAAGCCGCCTTTTTGTTTGGACTGGCTTAACCACTAACCCTTTATCTACTTTCTAAGTTTATCTGCTATTTATTTAACTGGAAAGTATTTAGGCGGATATTGGTTGAATCTTTATCTAAAAAAGTTTTTGCTTCATCAAGGCTTTATGAAGTTTTATGTTGACTTGAGTGCTTTTCACGACCTACAAGACTGGCGTAATTCTGTGTCGGTTTTGATGATTGACAATTAATTGGTTAATTTAAAATTGCCCATTCCACAAAAAACCGCCCCAACAACTGAGTGGTTAAGGGTGGTAAAAGTCCAATGACTAAATTGTTAGATTCTTTGCCTATCGGGGCAAAGCTTACGTTTTATGCTTCCTCGACTGCTCTTTCTTCAAGGCGACGCCAAACCCTAAAGCCACGACTGAACCCAGAATGGTTAGGGGTTCAGGGACAGCATATCCCTGCTCAATGGTTGTCATCGTGGGTATACCCGTACCCGGTAAACTGGTCAGATTAATATCCTTGAGTACATGAAACTGGGTGACGGGTATATCGAAGACATCTGAGTCTCCTAGGTCAGGAACATTATTTCTGGTGATATTATCCGCAAAGAGTTGTCCAATGGGATTACCATTCATATCTGACACCGTCTCAATGATTTCGACTTGCCCCGAATCTAAAACAGCATCAAAATCTAGGTGAATGCTCTGAATGGGTTTTGTGGATGTTACATCATAGCTGAGGGCTAAATCAACTCCATAACCATCCTCAACTCGGAAAAAATCCTTAAACTGCAATCCCGGATTACCAGGATGGGTAGTTGGACTGACCTGAATTTTGAAGGGATTGATTGGACGAACATGACCCACCTCAAATAGTTCTTCACAAGTCGCATTAGGGTTATTGAAATCCAGACAAGCAAGTTGGAAGCTGAAATTGCTAAAGGTCAGATGCTTATTTTGGAACGTGCCATTACTCTCAATTAATTCTCCTAAAGACACGGTTTGAGACGGACTAGCAGCCAATCCCAAAACGGCGGTAGCGCCGACGGCACAGGCGATGCCGATTTTACTTAGATGGTTCATACTGAACTTCTCCTGATATCACCACGTTGACAAAAGTTCACAAATTAAGTTAGTATGAGCCAGAATAAGTTAAATAAAAATATCCGAGAAGTGGCGGCTAAAAATAGATTCTGAACCTGGGAAAGCTGAATCAAGAGTTCAAGCTATTTGAGAAGAGAGGGTTAAACCCTTCTACAGCAAGTCGCCTTAGTTTTAAGACTGGCTTAAATACTAACCATTTATCCAATTTCTAATCAGTTTATACCTGATTGCTGGGTTGAGAAAGTATTTATACTTACTTTTAAGAAATCTTTATATAAAATCAGACAAAAAGCCGCCCGACCCATGGCGGGTTAAGGGCGGTAAAATTTTCGGAACTGAACGGTTTCATTTTTGGCGATCAGGGCAAGGATTGGGCTAATAGCTAATTGCTATCTCACCAAATTTTACCTACACCGACTTCGCCTAAATCAAGTGGGATTATGCTCCTTGACCGTACAGGGTTCAGGTCACTTTTTACTTCTGGCTTTTCTTTCTCGACTGCTCTTTCTTAAAGGCGACGCCAAACCCTAAAGCAGCCGCTGAACCCAGGATTGTCAGAGGTTCGGGAACTGGTGTGGTATATTCCTGGTCAATGGTCGTCATATTGGATAAACCCGTACCAATTTCACTGGTCAGATTAATATTCTTGAGAATCTGAAACTCATAGACGGGTTGATCAAAGGTATCCGAATCGGCTAGGTCAGGAAAAGCACCCCCTGTAATATTATCGGCAAAGAGTTGTCCAAGAACATTACCACTCATATCTGATGCTGTCTCAATGATTTCGACTTGTCCAGAATCTACAACGGCATCAAAACTGAGGTGAATACCATCAATTGGTTTTGTAGATGTTACATCATAGCTGAGAGCTATATCAATTCCGTAACCTTCCTCTGCTCGGAAAAAGTCATTAAACCGTATTCCTGGACCGTGAGGTGTGGTGGCTGGACCAACTCCTATTTGGAAGGCACTAAGCGGACGAACATGACCCGCTTCATATAGATCTTCACAAGTGGCATTCGGGTTACTAAAATCAAGGCAAGCATATTGGACGTTGAAGTTGCTAAACGTCAGATGCTCATCTGTGAAAGTACCATTACTTTCGATTAATTCTCCTAATGATACGGCTTGAGCCGGACTGGTCAACAATCCTAAGGCGGTTGTGCTAGCTGCACAGGCGATCGCGATTAAACTTAGACGGTTCATACTGAACTTCTCCTTATGTCATCAACTTGACTAAAGTTCACAAAGTGAGTTAGTATGAGCCAGTAGATGTTAAGAAAAATATCTTTAGAACTAGCGGCTAAGATATAGACGCTGAACCGGGGAAAGCTTAATCAAGGGTTCAGGCTATTGAAAAGGGACGGTTAAGACCTTCCCAAGAGAGTCGCCTTGTTTTTATGACTGGCTAAAATACTAACCATGTATCTAGTTTTTTAGTTTATACCCAATTTATTTGCTTGGAAAGTATTTCTATCTATCTTTACTAAATCTTTATATAAGAAGTCCTTGACTTCATCAAAGCTTTATAATGATTCGTGTATTATCGTATCTTTTTTTACTTGAATATTAGAAGAGGGCGATGACAGCGGATGTGGGGCTGATGTCTTGATAGTGCTGTAACCACGTTTTTGCCTGGGCTTGACAAACAGGAAGCTGATTCCGTAAAACTACGTAAAGCACGGCAAGCCGTTATGTATCGGAATAAGCCTGTTGTACGGAGGAAAGCCTTTTGGTCATTGTACCCAACTATTTATGGATAAATACGAAGGAATTTTAAAAAAGAGATTTCAGTTTGATTCTAAATGTAAACATCTATATTAAAACTATAGATTAGTTTATAAAGTTTGGTAAAACCCAGAGACAATTAACAATGACTCAACCACAAATTGCTCCCTACGGTTCCTGGAATTCTCCCATCGCCGCCGAACTCATTGTGGCGGGTACGATTGGCTTAGGTAGTATTACCCTAGATGGTACGGATACCTACTGGATCGAAGCGCGACCCATGGAAGCCGGACGTAATGTGATTGTACGACGTAAAGGGAATGGCGCGATCGCAGATATTACGCCTTCTCCGTTTAATGTGCGGACTCGTGTTCATGAATATGGTGGTGGTGCTTATGCGGTTAAGGATGGCATCATTTATTTTGCTAATTATCAGGATCAGCGCCTTTACCAGCAGACGGGTGATGCAGAACCTCAACCCATCACTCCAGAGTCCGGGAAGTCTCTCCGCTATGCTGATCTAGTAATTGACTCCCAGGGACAACGGCTGATTTGTGTGCGGGAAGATCACAGCAGTGAAGGTGCAGAACCCGTTAACACGTTAGTCAGTATTCCTTTAAATAATAGTGACGCTATCCAAATTATTGCGGCGGGACATGACTTCTACGCCTCACCCCGATTGAGTCCAGATGGTTCTCAGTTAGCCTGGTTGACCTGGAATCATCCCAATATGCCATGGGATGGGACACAACTGTGGGTTGCGCCGATTCAAGGGAATGGATTATTGGGTGAAGCTAAATGTATTGCAGGTGGGGTTGACGAGTCAATCTTTAAACCTGAATGGTCTGCTGATGGCACATTATACTTTGTTTCAGATCGGACAGGGTGGTGGAATCTTTATCGCTGGAATCAGCAAGGGATCGAACCTCTGTGTGAAATGGAGGCGGAGTTTGGTCTTCCTCAATGGGTGTTTGGGATGTCTACTTATGGCATTTCATCGAGCGATCGCCTAATCTGTGCTTATACTGTAGAGGGTCGATGGTGCTTGGGGAGTATCGATCTCGATACGAAACAATTAAATCCGATTGAAACCCCTTATACCAGTATTTCATCGGTACAAGCAACCGAGGATCGTGTTGTCTTTATTGGCGGTTCCGCTACCGAACCCACCGCCGTAGTCCAAATGGACTTAATCAAGCAACAGATAGAGGTTCTGCGTCAATCGACAACATTAGACATAGATAAAGGATATCTGTCCATCCCCGAAGCGATCGCATTTCCCACGGAAAACGGTCAAACGGCTTACGGCTTCTTCTATCCCCCGCAAAATAAAGACTATCAAGCGCCCGAAACTGAGAAACCGCCTCTGATTGTCAAAAGTCATGGTGGACCAACTGCATCCACATCCAGTACCTTTAATCTCAAGATTCAATATTGGACAAGTCGCGGTTTTGCCTTCTTAGATGTTAACTATGGCGGAAGTACAGGGTATGGACGCGAGTATCGCCAACGCCTCCAGAATCAGTGGGGAATAGTCGATGTCGATGACTGCGCCAATGGTGCAAAGTACCTGGCTGAACAAGGATTCGTTGATGAAAAACGTTTAGCGATCGCAGGCGGTAGCGCTGGGGGGTATACTACCTTAGCCGCCCTTACTTTCCGGGATGTATTTAAAGCTGGGGCGAGTTATTACGGCGTCAGCGATTTGGAAACCCTAGCCACCGACACCCATAAATTTGAATCCCGTTACCTGGATGGATTAATTGGTCTCTATCCAGAACGCCAAGACTTGTACAAAGTGCGATCGCCGATTCATTTTACCGATAAACTGTCCTGTCCGGTGATTTTCTTCCAAGGGTTAGAGGATAAGGTGGTTCCCCCGAATCAAGCCGAGACAATGGTGGAGGCGTTAAAAGCAAAGGGATTACCTGTCGCATACATCACCTACCCCGAAGAACAGCATGGATTCCGACGGGCACAGAACATCAAGCGCACCTTGGAAGCCGAGTTATACTTTTATTCACGGATATTCGGGTTTGAGTTAGCCGAACCCATTGAACCCGTCGCGATCGACAATTTTTAACCCCTATTTTATCGGGAAATTCAACTGTAGAGGCGGGTTTAGGGACAATTGTAGGGGCGGGTTTAGGCACAATTGTAGGGGCGGGTTTAGGCACAATTGTAGGGGCGGGTTTAGGCACAATTG
>CAKZMA010000397.1 GCA_937127375.1 uncultured Coleofasciculus sp.
ATATCATTCGTCACTGTACAGATGGTACAAACCCAAGATGCTAACCGCAGTTATCCCTAACGCTAGTGCTGAAGGAACCAGAGGCACCCACCATCCCTGAACAAGCAGAAATAGACATACACCCCAAAGTAAAATTAAACTAATTAATACTCCGACCGTTTGTATATAAAGCGATCGCCCTCCTACCCCAACAATGGCTCCCACCCATGCCCAACTCCCAATCCACAGGATTTCAGCCGATTCAGCCCACCAGGATAATAGAGGACGTTCTCCAAGTGCAGCGCTAATGATTTGGCTAATCATCTGGGCTTGCACAACCACTCCCGGCATTGCTTCGGCTTGAAGTCCTTTGCTGTAAGGGGTTAAATGAGTATCGATATTGGGATTGACGACTCCAATTAAAATAATGCGATCGCGAACCAATCCTGCTAGTTGAGAGTCTAGGGAACCGCTTAAGATTTCCCTTAAATTGACTTGTTTTGGACGAACTGCCTGGTAATCAACTAACACCTGATAACCACCAGTATCACCTTGAGATAGTTGATAACCCCCTGCATGACCTTCAAGACGCCCAAAAGTCTGTGAACCAAGCTGAATCCTTTTATTTCTGTGAGGGGATACTGTTATCCACTCCTTTTTGATGCCATGACTATTTTCCAGATAGTTTTGAGCAATACGAAAACCAAAAGATTGTTGGGTTGGGCAATATTCATCAGACGGCATACCTAAAAACTGGCGTCGAATGACACCATCACGATCAAGAGGAACATTATTAAACCCTAACTGCTCAACTGGAAAATCTGGAGTCGGTGGCTTGACTCCTGGAAGATCGCTGGTAAAGCTTTTAGCTTGACAGATTGCAATTAACTTCTGTTTTTTCAGGTGAGATTGCAACTCTGGGATGAAGGGAAAATCGTGAATAATATCCAAGCCAATCACACTAGGTTGATGAGGTGAAAACTTTTGCAGTAGTGCCAGCAACGCTTCATCAGATAAAGACCCCTCCATCTCCATCCCTTGATTACGCTGATACTGAATATCCTCCTCTCCAATCGCTACCACCAAAATTCGATGATCTGGAATAGATTGTCCGGGTCTAACCCGGATAAGATGATCAAACGCTTTAAGTTCCCATCCTTGAAGCCATCCCAGCGCTCTTATTCCCACCACCACACTTGATACCAGCGCACCGCAAACGAATGCTGTCCCCAGCTTCACCCCTAGGGAAAATGTTTGAGCCTTTTGGGTGGGAACTGCAACGGTTTGATCAAAGATCTGACTTTTCGCGCCATCTAGAAAAATCGATATCAAACCTAACCCCCCAGCCCCCTTCCCTGCGAGGGAAGGGGGAGAATTCAAAGCCTCTCTCCTTGCAGGAGAGAGGTTTGGAGAGAGGTTTTCCCGATCCCGTGAAAAGCAAGGGTCAAAGATGCCTTCATCCTCTGGCTTAATTAAATCCAACCAACTCAATGGTTTTGCCGCAGAAGGCTGGAATATTACAGGCAACCAACTGGCGCAGGGATAGACTTTCTCCATACCCAGTAACCGTTGCCGTGCTTCCCTTTGGGCGAGATGCAATGATTGACCTTGAGAAAACTCCTGCAGAAAATACTTCAGAAATTGCTGGGCTACACAGTCCGGCACAACTTCTCGCATGACAATAATATGAGGTAATTGCAAATCTGCCAGAGCCTGAGCTAACCCCAACCCATCACAAGAATTAAAAATCGCCAGTTGTAGACCATTTGCGATCGCTCTTTGTACCCCATACCGTACCTGATCAATGGTTAGATGAGTCGTGGAGTTGAGCCGCAGTATCCCCTGTCTCTGTGCTTGAGTCTCACTGTGTCCCGCAAAAAATAGAATATGCCAGGATTTTTCATATAACTTATCATGGAGTTCTTGGTGAGTCGGTTCCGGCAGAAATTCCACCTTGGCTCCAGGTAACTCATTTAAGGTTTGCTGATCACTCTCCACATCGATATTGGTGGAATCTCCCAACACTGCCAAAATGTTCACCTGATTCGGCTCTGAAGCCACTGAATTCCTCTTACCAGAACAGGGAGATGAACCCATACCACTCAAGGCAACTTCTGCTTTAGGATATTGTTCAATGAAGTCCCACAAATGCCAGGGGAGAGCTTGAGCCTCAGCATTAGCCGTGCGAATTAATACCTGAACCAACTCATCAGGCATCAACGCCTGTCGCAGTTGTAAATCAATATCACGAAACGAATCAGAACGTAACCAACGCTGAAACTGCTGTTCTAACCGTTGAGCCGATTCTGTACAGGCTTCTATCGGATCAATCTTACCGTTAACTCTAATTTTGGAAGGCTTGAGGGCACGGCTAGGAGTTGAAAGGCGTCGATAATCTTGCTGCCACTGGGTTAGATGCTCTGATAGAAGCGTCGAAGGCGGGAGTGTGCGATCTAGGGTAATGCTAGAGGCTAAATCACCCTGACCAATACGCAGAGTAACATAAAAGCCCTGATGATTGAGGTCGCCCCTCAGTTCCAGTACAGCCAGTTTACTCATGGGAGTGTGCCTAACTCAGACCACAAATGCCTCATTAATTGTCACATCTCCTAGTTCGATTCGCAGAGAAAAGCGATCGCCTAGTTCTGCGTCAAAGCCTAGCTCAATCATGCGGTTTTCAGCCCGTGCTTGGGTATGCATCACCGCTTCACCCACCGCATCCAGGACAGTCATTTCCAAGCCGACAGGCAGGAATTCCTGTTTTGTTGGGGGACAAATCTTGAGTGCAATGCCTAAATCTACCTCTGACTTAGGCATGAGTTCAGTCACTAAAACAATTGGTTCCATCCCCTGCTGAATCGGGACTTCAATAATTTTGCCTCGCACCACAGGAGATAAATTCGGTGTCGTAGCTTCGGCTGCAAGTGAACGAGTATTTCGCCATGCATAGTTCATCAATGAGATGCCCAGAATCTGATCCAGGGTTTGCCAGCCCGCTTCAATTTGACCGTGCAGCCAGTGGGTGAGTTGGGTGAATCGTTCAGTCAGATTGTCGAGATACAGGGGTAAATCAGATATTGGACGGAGACGATGTAAGGGCAGTTCTTCACTATCGACGTACTCGACAAAGCCGAGAATTAGGGCTTCTGACTGTTCGGGTTCAATTTGTACCACGATATAAGCAATGCGCTCATCCTGCACCTCTGTAGGTACATAGCATACGGAAGTCGTCTCCCGCTCAAAGGCAGAAATGGGGCGACATTCAATGCGTCCTTTACCCATCACATCCAAATCTGCTACATTAGCGGTCATCCGCATTAGAGGGTTCCAACTATCGCAGTGGGAAGGATCAGATGGAATCCCAATGATTTTGAAATAGTTGTTGACTAAACAAACAGCAAGTGTATTTCGATAGACTTGTTTGGCTTTGGTTTCATTCGGTTGCTCCTGAGCAAATTGATGGGCAATTTGTCGCGCTTTGTGAGTAATTAAGATGGGTACAGCCACATCCTCCTGTGCTTGAATCGGTTGAATCATCATTGTTACCTCGTTATCGTTAAT
>CAKZMA010000398.1 GCA_937127375.1 uncultured Coleofasciculus sp.
GTTTGATACAAACATCATGCGCCTAGTTGGTCAAAGTAATCCAATAATTATTAGGATAGGACTTACATAAAGCCTCTATTCGTAGGGTGTGTTAGCGTAGCGTAACGCACCTTTGTCCCCATAAGTGGTGTCGCTGCGAAAGAGTACAGGGCGACCCGATTAAATTGAGTGGACAATGGTGTTGATTGGTGCAAGCGGGTCGCCCCTACAATGTGCTATATTCCTTGGAGCGATCGCCTGAGTTTTCATGGCATAAATCCTTGGCAACGCTTGTCGGACATGGCGTGTGATTGTGTAGGGGCGGGTTTCACGATTATTCTTTCGGTTACACCTAGATGTGACTAAACCCGCCCCGACTTCCGCCGATTTCGAGTCTTTTGGTGAAACACTGATCAAAGCACATCCCACAATCGCAATTGTTTTATTCTAATGCTTCAACACCAAGCGATAGCGTGGTTTACCATGGCGCAGTTTTTCCATCGCTTCATTCACCTGCTCAAAGCTGAAGGTTTCCGTAATCGGCTCAACACCCTGTCGTGCAGCGAAATCCAGCATTCGCGTAATGGTGACTGGACTCCCCAGGGGACTGGCTGAAATTGACTTTTGACCAAGAATCAGGGGGAAAATGGGGGTAGAGAGGGGATTGGGGATGACTCCAACAAAGTGTAACCGACCTTTGGGACGTAATGCAGCGATGTAGGCGTTCCAATTGAGGTCAGCACTAGCCGTGGAGAGAATAAAGTCAAAGGAATTTTGCACGGCTTCTAAGGCGTTGACATCGCCCGAATTGATAAAATGAGTTGCTCCCAATTCCCGTGCTTCTGCTTCTTTGTCCGGACTACTGGAAAATGCCGTGATCTCACACCCCCAAGCCTGGAGGAAACGCAGCGCGATATGACCTAATCCACCAATACCAATCACGCCAACGCGATCGCTCGGTTTAATGTCAAACTGAACAATAGGGTTAAATACGGTAATCCCGCCGCAGAACAAAGGACCAGCGGTAGCGGGATTGATCCCATCGGGTAGGGGAACCACCCAACTGTGATCCGCACGAACCTTATCCGCGAATCCACCATGACGACTGACAATGGTTCCTTCTGCATTCGCGCAAAGGTTCTGATTCCCTGACATACACCATTCGCACGTCATGCAGGAACTCGAAAACCACCCTAATCCAACTCGTTGTCCTAGGTTGAGGGTGGTGACTTTATCGCCCAATGCAGCAATTGTACCTACAACTTCATGACCTGGAACAAAGGGATATTCAGTCATTTCCCACTCATTGTCCAGCATACTCAGGTCACTGTGACAAATCCCACAATACTCGACATTAATCTCTACCTCTTCATCGCCGAGACTACCGGGATCGTACTCGAAGGGTTGGAGTTGTCCTCCGGGTTCATGAGCAGCGTAAGCTTTAATCATGGTGAAATCTATAATAGTTGCTGTCTTTAATATTAAAGGATTGAACCACCTTCTCTCGCAAAAATGGTGTACCCTTAGTTACGGTTGATGGCAACAAACCAAACTATACTAATTTATATAAAGATTCCTCAAACTCTGACATAAGACGAATGACCAATGGAACAGGACGTTTTCCGCGAACTTGCTAACACGCTGCGATCGGCAATTGGTCTACTGGATGGGGAACAGAACGCCCAACTCCGCCAAGACGCGATCGCACTGTGTGATTATCTGGAGAATCCGATTTTCCGCATCGCTGTTTTTGGTCCGTTTAATTACGGGAAATCGACGTTACTCAATGCTTTACTAGGGAAACGTACCCTACCTATCGATTTAATCCCCACTACAGGCGCGGCGATTCATATCCGTTACGGGAACGAATTACACACGCGCATTACGCTCTCTAATGGTCAACACATCAGCGAAAACGGTACAGATGTCCTGAAACAGTTTGCCATATTAGATGACCAACGGCGGATGCGAGAGGATGTGACCAATGTTGAGGTATTTTGTCCCCATCCGTTCCTAAAAACGGGGGTAGAATTGCTGGATTTACCGGGAACGGATGATCGGGAAGCCCAGGAAACCTTAGTTCGCGACCAACTGCTCACGGCGGATTTAATTGTTCAGGTTCTCGATGGTCGTAAGTTGATGACATTAGGGGAGCGAGAACACCTAAGAGATTGGCTATTGGATCGGGGAATTACTACGGTCATTTTTGTGGTTAATTTTCTGAATTTATTGGAACCAGACGAGCAGAAACAAGTCTATAACCGTCTACTTTTTGTGGCAGAAAGTTTCCGATCGCAGCTGCCCAATAATATCAGTAATATCTATCGTGTGGATGCTCTCCCCGCCTTACGCTATCGACTCAAAGGTGATACCGCCGCCGCCCAAACCACGGGCTTAGATATGTTTGAATCGGCGCTACAAAGCATTGCCGCCACGCGCCATGAGAGCCTCGCTATCCGCTTTCCCCGTGTGGAAGCGATCGCGTCTCAAATCCAACAGGCTGCAACCGTAAAAGTGCAAGCCATTTCTGCTGAAATTACGGTGGCGGAACAAAAGCATCAAACTAAATTAGAGATTAAAGAAAAAGCCCAAAACTTGATCCAAAAAGGCTTCGCCGCCAGTGTGTCTGATTTCCAAGGATGGCTATATTTACCTAAACTGTTAGAACGGTATCAATCGGAACTGGTTGCGGCGCTACAACATGGCACATTTAATCTGTGGGAACAAGGCGGTTTTAAAGAGGCAATTCAGGAGCATCAACAGGGAATTGTTAAATGGGTGCATCAAGCCAGTGAATTTTTTGATCGCCAACCCCCGACTGATCTGACAATTACCTTTCCCAAACCCCCAGAAGTCAAGCTTCCGGAACCTCCACCCCAAGCCAAGGGAACTAAGGGCGTTACTCCAGTTGCGATCGCGACGGGATTGGGTTGGGTATTTTGGGGACCTGTTGGTGCGGCGGTGGCTGGTGGGGCGACGTATTTGTTAAAGAAAACTCCTAGCGATGCTGCACCGCCAAAATCTTCGACGGCTTATGTAGAACAAGTGAATCAAGCTTACACGGATGCGGCGACAGAGTACCTAACTTGTTTTAGCCGCGAAGCGGTTTCCACTTTGGAAGCATATATGAAATTGGCGGAAACGGTGATTAATGTTAATTTGACGAATGAACCGTTAAAACTGACAATTGAGCATCATCAGTTACAGTTATTGCAAAATGTTTTAGCGAATTTGGAGCAAGAATTGGAGCGGGTGCGGTTAGCCCTGAATTAAAGCCCTGAACTAAAGTACTCTTCGAGAAGCCGCTTCGCGTCTAGGGGCTGAAAGCTCGCGTCCCGTTAAAACGGGTTCAAATCTTTTAATGGAGTAAGCTTTAGCTTACTTAAGCTTTGAGCCGGAAATTTATTTCCCGGCTATAGGTTAAATTTAGAATAGCAACATTATAGGAGCAAGTCGCCCTGAACTAAAGTACTCTTCGAGAAGCCGCT
>CAKZMA010000399.1 GCA_937127375.1 uncultured Coleofasciculus sp.
AGGCGTTGAGCACACTATCCTCCTTAATATTCGTAGGGGCGCACCGACGTGCGCCCTTTTCCCGACGTGCGCCCTTACTTATTCACCTCAATTCCCCATAATCTTCCATTTTCTTTCCTTAAGTTCCGCTAATTTCTCCAGCAAACTTTCAGCTAAATCAAATAACTTAAACTCATCCTCTTCATCACCCGAATCGCGGGTCATTTCCCCAACCGTAACCCCACCTGCCAAAATCATGGTCGCTTCATGGAGCCGATCCGATTCATCAGCAATACTCAAACACTCTTCCAACCGGGCAATAATTTGAGCTAATCCCTCAGTTTCCATTTGCTGCTGCACTCGTTGTGCTAAGGGATGATCACTTTCTCGCGCCCAGACTGCGGCGGGATAATCACTCGCCAAAAAAGCATCAATAAATTCGACAACTGAGGGTTCAATAAACGTCTGATCTGCTGTTAAGGCGACAGAACTTTCTACCGTTGTTTCATCATCATCCCATCTGTCTAACCAATCTCCCTCGATATCCTCAATATACAAATTTACAAAATCAAGTCCATGAGTCAGCCAATCTTGCTGCATTTTCCGGGATTTTTCCAGCGCTTCAGAAAAAGCGCCTAAGTCATCATGACTGTAATTTTGTTGTTTGGTGACCATAACTTAGATAGAAAATTCCGTTTGTGCTAAAAAATTTCCGTCGTCAGAACTAATCTCACCCGTTAGGGAAATTTGAGATAACGTCCCAGAGGAAGAAAATCACTGTTATAAAGACTTATTCTTACCAACTGTTCCAAAAAATCAGGTTGACCCGGGTTATAACTGAGGAAAAGTCCTCTATCGATTACCCACATTTGCAGCGTATCCTGCCAACTTTCATATTTTTTTTGAGCATAGTTATTACTCACAGTCGTCACCTGAAGGCAGAGGGGCTTTCTTTGACGATAACTAACAATCAGATCCGTTGCCATAGATAAATCGGCGATATAGCATCGCCAAACTGTACCCCCTCGACTCTCTATAGTTTGAACGATAGACTTCAGAATATCATCATCTGCTGGACTGAACTCACTTGACATCAACTTTTGTTTCCAAATGTAAAACTTTGGATCACTGCTATTTAGCCATTGGGGAAAAAGATAACCATACCAATATTGTTCCGTTGGTGTCATTTGCTCAAAGGCAGAGTTCTGCAACTCTGGAGAGGATAAGGCTTGAAGGTTAAGCCAAACGTCAGCATCTCGAATCACCTCTAACAAAAATGCCATGACAAATTTTTTGGCAGTAAGTGAACCTGGCTTGATGTCTTTCACCCAGCGGTTGATCTCATCTAACCGTTTGGCTAAACAGGGTTCTATCGATGATGCCTCTTTGATTAGGGATTTGAGTTTAGCCTTGATTTCTAGGGAATGCACATGATTGCTCTATTTGTCGGTAATGGGCTTATGGTTGAATTTATTATATCTCACTTTGTCCCTAATCTCTACTTGATTCGCCATTGATTAAATTAACATAAAGAAACGCTGAGTTGTGCAAAAATTGTACTTAGGGTCAGGGCGGGTTGATTCAGTTAATCAACTTTGTAATTGATTTAAAGGGTTTGATGCAAGCGTTGATGGCGCTAAAGCGCCTACTACGAACGAACTAAATGTCCTCTTCAGATTGCTGGGACTGTAGCCAATTGAGCAATACTTGAGTGCTACTAAAATAATTTGTAATCCCAACATTTCGTAACGCCGCTTGAACTTCGGGTGTACCAAAGTCCCGTTCATTACTACTCAAGAATACTTTAGTTTCCGTCGGGTATGACCGAGCCTGATGTAGAATACAGTGAAGAATCAGATTATCGGTATAATCTTGATCAATTAAAGAAATAGTTAAACCATCTTGGATTATGGCTGGCGTTAAAGCAATGAGTTCGGCTTTTTCAGATATCTGGTTAATCGCTTGATACAGACGCATTTTGATCTCTGCAAGTAGCTGCTCATTTTCAGTTTTAGACTCCATTAAAAGCGCCAACATCGACCTCGCATGAGATGAAGTTCTATCTCGTCGTAACTGACTGATTTGCAAATTTAGTTCGTTTTCAAAACGTCGGCGGTATTTTTGTTCATTTTCTAACGCTGATAATGATTCCATTAAACAAATACTTGGCATGACTAGCTGTACCGATGATGGCGTATTTTGCAGCAATGTAGTCGCTAATAAATCACGCCCAGTACAAATACTCATGAGAAAGTTCGTCTCTAAGTATAGTATCACCTGAAATTTCTACCTCACGTTTGGTGCTACCCTCGTCTAGTCGTTCTAATAAACCAATGGCTGCTAATTCTTTTGATGCTGGCGGTGTTTCTAACTTCCAGTGGAACGCTAAATCGTCCAGCCATGCTAAAAGTAATATTTCTAAGTAACCTCCAGTTATTTGTTGATGCTGATAGTCACGCTTATAGCTATCAAAGTCTCTGATATATGGTTTTACCACATCCGTCGTCTTTAGGGAACAGATAGCCTCAGACCAATTGACGCCATCCCATTGAACAATTTGAATCGTTTCGGGGTCAACTAGCATCGCGAAGGGAACGACGGTTTGCGTGGCTTTTAGGTAGGAGGTAAATTGAGAGAGGGTAAGCTTAACCACACGGCTACCTCTGACATCAGCAACTAGAATAACTCGTCCCTGTTTGTCTAAGGCAATTACATCAGCAGAGATTTGATGACGGAATATCGGATTGGCGGTTTCCATGGGGTTGATTGGTGATGGGTGATTGGTTATAGTTTAACAACAATGGGTTGACAATCTAATCCCTTGGCTGCTGTTGATTGTTCTTCACACTCAATCGGATTCGGCTGAAATAACAGCTTCAAATTAGTCGTATCTTCGGGAACTTCAAACACAAGTTGTCCCTGTCGTTGATCGCCGGGACTAATTTCACCTGTCGGTGTTTCAATATCCTCCAATGCACTGGCTAAAAGCGCCACTTGATAAGTATTATTGTTTCCATTGATAAGTTCAAAGGAAACCACGGAAAAGGTTTGTGGTTGTTGTCCTTGATTGACAATGGTTGTATCCACGACTACCCACTGATTTCCTTTATTCGGTTGAATCACGCCTTTTCCGGGATGCACCCTGGTACTGTTAACAGTAAATTCGAGATTGAGATTGTTTTGACTGATGGAAATGACCTCACCTACCGAATGGGTTGGTGCTGAAATGGGCTTGGTTGCAGGAGATTCAGTTGTTTCCCCAGACGTGCGATCGCGACTTTCAATCGTCTCAGGATTTTGTTCTGACGGAGAACATCCTAGGGCTAAAGTCAGGAGGGTAATCGACGCGATCGCACCTATTTTTTTTAGTGTTTTATACATACTTAGTCATCCTTGTCAAATTGTAGGGGCGGGTTTAGCCGTTTAATTGATGGGTATACCGATAACTTATCAACAAAACCCGCCCTCTTGTCGTTTAGATTTGAGACA
>CAKZMA010000400.1 GCA_937127375.1 uncultured Coleofasciculus sp.
CCCCGTTTAATACAATTATCCAGGGCGTAGGGGCTATCTAGATTGCTGGTATGAATCCAGAGGCGTTGTGTGCCTTTGTTCCAAGCGTAAGCAATGCCATGGCTGAGTAAATGCTTGCCTAACCCCCGTCCGAGATAGTTTTCGCGCAACCCAAAATAGACAATTTCCGTCGAGTAGAACCGACCCGACGGTCCCTCTCGACGCTTGACCAACTCAATGTATCCGGCGGGCGCACCATTGACATAGAGGACATGAATACTGGTTTTAGGTGTAATTAGAATTTCTTGCAGTTCTTCATCGGAGTAGGATAAGCGATCGCGCCAACGCCAGGGTTTGCCTACGGTACTGTACAGGAAACGATAGAAGGCAACATCAGGCGTATCCATACACATCATTTTTATCCCGTCGGGGTAGTTAAGATACGCCGGACGGAATTGGGTTGGATCGGTCATCTGGAGATAGGTGATCACCAGAGTATCCGGAATAGGTGTTATGGGAGGAGATTTCAAAGACACCGGAATTTGAGTGCTGTTGGGACATGTTGCCGCCTGAGAAACCGATACAGCCATCGCAATTCACAATCTGCTTAACTATTAATTAACGTTGGGCGATTTGACCGATGGGGCAGCAGTTTATGACTTACACTGTATTCTACGGTGGAATGATTATGATTAAGGATTGCTCCTGCTGTTTGTTGTCGAGGTCACATTTTCAGGAAATGGCAGTACAGGATACCGATGCTGTCGGTTCAGACAACGCGAGTTTACCCATCACTGATTCTCTACAACCCAACTTACCCCAATTTTACGTCGATTTTGCTTCCAGTGTAATTTTAACTCAGGTCAATTCGTATTTGTTTAAGAATTTATCAGGAGATTCTTTTTTTTTAAGTATATACAAATACATTCTTCCTGAACTCAATCCCTGTTTTCGCCTAAAGTCCATTAGATTTGCTGGCATTTAGGCAATGGCAGTCAAACCCGGATTGAACTTTAGGCAGTTAGTTTGTGATCTGCAACGCCCGATAACGGTTCATTGGTCACCAGACATTGTTGATGCCGATCACTGCTTACTGAGTCTCGTAAATGTAGTCTTGCAACGCTTTCACATCTAAAGGCTCAGACTTCAATGAACGAATTGCCCCGGCTGTTGCCTTTGCACCAGCAATCGTGGTAACAAGTGGGATTTTGTATGCCAGTGCAGTGCGCCGAATTAACCGACCATCGGCTTGGGCATCTTCTCCGGTTGGGGTATTAATAATCAACTGAATCTGCTTATTTTTAATCGCATCCAAGACATGGGGACGCCCTTGATGCAGTTTCAGGATTAAATCAACCTCCAAGCCCTGATCCTTAAGGGCTTTGCGTGTCCCTTCCGTGGCAATGACAGTAAAGCCCAAGTCCATCAAGTCTCGCACCACCGGGACAACATTGGCTTTATCCCGGTTATTGGTGGAGACAAAAACAGTACCCGAAAGGGGTAAACGCTGACCAGCGGCTAATTCTGCCTTGGCAAATGCCTTACCAAAGTCCGTATCAATCCCCATCACTTCACCAGTAGACCGCATTTCTGGTCCCAGGATGACATCGGTGCCAGGGAATTTATCAAAGGGCAGGACAGCTTCTTTTACGGCAATGTGCTGGAGTATCGGTTCGCGGGTTAAACCCAGGTCTTCTAGGGTTTCTCCTGCCATGATCCGGGACGCCAAAGCCGCTAGCGGGACACCGGTAGCTTTGGAGACATAGGGAACGGTACGCGACGCCCTGGGGTTAGCTTCCAGGATGTAAACGGTTTCCCCTTGCACCGCAAACTGGATATTCATCAAGCCGATGACTTTCAACTTTGTGGCTAATTGATGGGTACTGGTGCGAATCGTTTCCATTGCTGTGGGACTCAGGGAAATAAACGGAACCGAACAAGCCGAGTCGCCAGAGTGAATCCCAGCTTGTTCGATATGCTCCATAATCCCACCAATCACCACCCGACCCGTATGATCCGCGATCGCATCCACATCCACCTCAATCGCGTTTTCTAAGAACTTATCAATCAGAATCGGGTGTTCCGGTTCCACTTGCACCGCAAAGGTCATATACCGTTCCAACTCTAGGTCAGAATAGACAATTTCCATTGCCCGTCCACCGAGGACGTAGGAGGGACGCACCACCACCGGGTAGCCGATGCGCTTGGCGATGTCTAACGCCTCCTCATAACTGCGGGCGATGCCATTGGGGGGCTGTTTGATATCCAGTTGGCGCAGGATTTTCTCAAAGCGTTCCCGATCTTCGGCTATATCAATGGAGTCGGGAGAGGTACCCCATATTTTGGTGGGAACGGAGGTGGGAATTTCGGGATTGTTTAAAAATTCCTGGAGGGGAACTGCGAGTTTTAGTGGGGTTTGACCACCAAACTGAATAATAATCCCTTCTGGCTTCTCAGTTTCAATGATATTGAGAACATCTTCTTTGGTCAGAGGTTCAAAGTAAAGGCGATCGCTGGTGTCGTAGTCCGTGGAAACGGTTTCCGGGTTGGAGTTGACCATAATCGTCTCAAACCCTTCTTTGGCAAGGGAATAAGCCGCATGACAGCAGCAGTAGTCAAACTCAATCCCCTGTCCAATCCGGTTGGGTCCACCACCGAGAATCATCACCTTGCGCTTATCGGAGGGGATGACTTCAGTTTCTTCTTCGTAGGTGGAATAGTAATAGGGGGTCAATGCCTCAAATTCGGCGGCGCAGGTATCCACGACTTTGTAAACAGCGACAACCCCCAGTTGTTTGCGATACGTCCGCACCTCATCCTCGGTTGTTTTGGTGGCGAAGGCAATTTGGCGATCGCTATAGCCTTGACGCTTAATATCCCAAAGATCCTCTTTTGTCAAGCTTTTTAAGGGAGTGCGCTTGAGGAATTTTTCAGTTTCGAGTAAATCGGCAAACTTATCTAGAAACCAAGGATCAATACTGGTGAGTTCATAAATTTCTTCGACGGTCATGCCTAATTGTAAAGCGTGACGTATGGTAAAAATGCGGTCGGGGTTGGGTGTCCGTAAACCAGACCGGACTTGTTCCAGGGAGGGCAGTTTCTCCGCGCGATCGCATCCCCACCCGTAGCGTCCGATTTCCAGAGAACGCAGGGCTTTTTGGCAGGATTCTTGGAACGTGCGTCCAATTGCCATGGCTTCCCCCACCGACTTCATCTGGGTGGTGAGTACGGGTTGGGCGTTGGGGAATTTCTCAAAGGTAAACCGGGGAATTTTGGTGACTACATAATCGATCGTGGGTTCAAAGGAGGCGGGGGTTTTCTGAGTAATGTCGTTGGGAATTTCATCCAAGGTATATCCCACCGCTAACTTTGCCGCAAATTTAGCAATGGGAAACCCTGTCGCTTTTGAGGCGAGGGCAGAACTGCGGGAGACACGGGGGTTCATTTCAATGACAATCACGTCCCCGGAAACTGGATTGATGGCAAACTGAATATTTGAGCCACCCGTTTCCACGCCAATCTCCCGGATAATTTGAATCGAGTAATCTCGGAGTCGCTGATATTCCTTATCGGTGAGGGTTTGGGCGGGGGCTACGGTAATCGAGTCTCCGGTGTGGACGCCCATGGGGTCAAGGTTTTCGATTGAGCAGATAATCACCACGTTATCGGCGAGATCCCGCATTACTTCTAACTCATATTCTTTCCATCCCAGCAGCGACTGTTCGACTAAGATTTGAGACACGGGAGAGGCGTCTAACCCGGCTTGTGCCATTTCTTCGTATTCTTCCTGGTTATAGGCGATACCGCCCCCTGTTCCGCCTAATGTATAAGCTGGACGAATAATCAGGGGGTAAGTGCCAATGCGTTGGGCAAGAGCTTTGGCTTCATCTAAGTTACTGGCAATTCCTGAAGGACAGACTCCGATACCAATGCGCCCCATCGCTTCTTTGAAAAGCTGGCGGTCTTCTGCCATTTCGATGGCGTCGAGTTTAGCACCAATGAGATCAACGCCGTATTTGTCAAGAACGCCGTTTTTTGCCAGAGTAACGGCAATATTCAGGGCTGTTTGACCCCCCATCGTCGGTAATAGGGCGTCTGGTCGTTCATTGGCAATCACCTTCTCCACAATTTCCGGAGTCAGGGGTTCAATGTAGGTACGGTCAGCGGTTTCTGGGTCGGTCATGATTGTGGCTGGATTGGAGTTAACCAATATCACTTCATAACCTTCTTGCTGGAGGGCTTTACAAGCCTGAGTGCCAGAGTAATCAAACTCACAGGCTTGTCCAATAACAATGGGACCAGAACCCAAGATCAGGATTTTGTGAAGATCGTCGCGGCGAGGCATAAGTGTCGGTGATTGCGTGACTATTCTTGAATCCTGTTTATTTTATATGGTTTGAGGGAAATTCGTCGCGGCAGT
>CAKZMA010000401.1 GCA_937127375.1 uncultured Coleofasciculus sp.
ACATAAGACATAAGACATAAGACATAAGACATAAGACAAATCTCCATTAACTCCACACCCCTTGGATACAAAAGGTAATACCTGGATTCTGAATATTCAGGAACAACTTACTCCCATTATTTAACATTTTTCAATAATCGGAATACCAAAAACTGAGTAATAGTCCTGAAAGCTGGATGAATCTGAGTATTTAGTAATGTAGCTCTAGTGAATTTAATTCTCTGGGTATGGAATTTTATCCCCTGATTCCGGCAAAAAAAATTCAGTTCAGTGCTGGATTATTATTGCTAGTTTTTTTCGGCTCTGGATGTAATAATCAATTCGATGCATTAGCCACGCAGACTTGTAGTGAGGCAGAATTAGCTGTTGCGGAAGCCCAGCAGCAGTTTGAGCAAGTTGAGAATAAATTAGCTAGGTCAAGTCAGTCAGATATTCAGACGGTTGATACATCGGTATTGCAAGAGCTGCAAGAAACTCAAGAGTACGCTTTTGAGATTTGCAATCAAGGAGGATAGTTAAAAAGGAGGGTCAGAGGGTAGGAGTATAAGGCGTCTAAGTATTTGTGAATATTTTTTATGGTGCAACCCTAACTATTTTCTGATTAAAATTCAATTTCAAAGACTGTATTATTAGCTTTCTTTATTTCCAGCTTGCCATTAAGCTGTGCCACTAAAGCGCGGACTAATTGCAATCCCAAGGTTTTTGGTGAATTAAAGTCGATCAATTCAATTGGTGTTGGCTTGTTATTGCCCACGATCAATTTATTTTTTGGGTTCTCTTTTTTCTTTGAATAAATTTCAATCCATATATGACCTTTGTAATTGTTTGCTTTAAAGGCATGTTTTAAAGCATTAGAGATTAGTTCGTTAAGAATTAATCCACAATAAATTGCGGTTGAGAGATCCAAGCTTAAATCTTGGTCGATATTAAGGTGTAGACGAATAGATTCGGGATGAATAGCATAGGTTTGAATCAAATGATAGGTGAGATTTTCAATATAATTGAGAAAGTTAATCCGCTGCAAGTGATCAAATTGATAGAGTTCCTCATGGATAAGAGCCATTGATTTAATTCGGTTCTGGCTGGCTTGGAAGAGGGCAAAAATCTCAGGGTCATCAATTTGCTGTGATTGGAGATCAAGCAGGCTAGAGACAAGTTGTAGGTTATTTTTGACCCGATGGTGAATTTCTTGGAACAGTACTTCCTTTTGCTGTAAGGAAATCTTAAGCTGATTCTCGATGTATTTGCGATCGCTAATATCCATTGCCGCGCAGGTAATTCCCTCTACATCTCCGATTGAGTTGCGTAAGGGTTCGACGGTCAAATCGTAGTATCGAAGTTCACCATTAATGGTGAGAGAGACTTCCTCTCGCATTCCTATCCCACTGGTCAATACACGCTGCTTGATGGATATTAACGGTTGTGCTTCTTGGGGGGCTAGGAGTTCGCTGTCGCTTTTTCCCAATATAGCATCCACGTCATCATCAGGAACCACATTGTAAGCCCAAGTGTAGCGTAACTCCTGATCTTGATTAAACACCACCAAGGGTGCATGTTTCAGCACCGTGCGAAAGCGGGTTTCACTTTGCCTAAGTGCTTCTTCTACCTGGTGACGTTCTCTCAATTCACGTTGTAACTTAGCATATAATCGGGCTTGATGAATCGCGATCGCACAATGATCGGCAATGGCTTGGACAAACTCAATATCCTCTCGCTTCCATTCCCGTGCCTGATCACACTGGTGTAGACTAATTCCGCCAATATAGGAATTTTGGTCAAGCAACGGCACAATCAAAATAGCGCAAATTTCACAATCCTGCGCCGCCTCGATTAACACATCGGGAAAATTGGGAGTAATTTGCGGGACAACCACAGGCTGACCCTGGCTCAATTCCTGGTGGTGATACCGATAAAAATCACAGTAGACCCCCAAAATACTCTCCCGTTGGGCGGTCGCTTCCGAAACGTGATGTGCCGTCATTTGCGACTCACCATCCGGTCGAAAAATCAAACAGCGACTGACATTAAGTGTTTCATGGAGCTGATCGACCGTAGTTTGGAGAATATCTTCCAACACCAGTGTACCGCGCATCGCTTGCACAATTTGGTTGAGTAATGTCTGTCGGGAGACTTGGCGTCGCAGTTCAATGAGTTCCTGTTCTAATGCGGTAATATGGGTTGGGTGAGAAGAGTTTACCTGTAGGTGAGAGTTAGATGGCTGCTCGACGGACATGGTTCTCCTTAGGGGAAGGATATGACAGAAAAAATTTGATCCTAGTTCATCAAAGGAGGTTTTGGATAGGTATCAGCAGTTAGGTGTTTTCGTCTCTGTCTCACGGTATATTAGTTCTACCCAAAGGGGTAGGCTGAATAAATAGCTATCAAATTTGGCGAGAAGTCCTTCACGATAGCCAAGAGAGTTGAGTTGGGGAAGATGTTAAGAAAGAGAACTCTCGACCCATTCAAAACATCAGTGAGTTTCCACCACTAAAAAGGCGGACTAAGTATGTCCGACTACTTACTTCATCATAAACAGAAAGTTTGTTTTAATCTTCATATCTGATTTCGTCGCGATCGCGTTTAGTTTTAGAGGGCAGTTTGCCGCGCATTCTTCATCCCTCAGTAAACACCTAGAGACCACTTGAAGTTAAACTGAAGACTTAAGAATCCGTGATCGACATCTTCGTCGGACATCGGCAGTGAGCGCTAGCTGAGGTGATTCGTCAATCTTGCAATCCGGCTCTAGAACAGTATAGAACTATCCAGGCTGATTATGTCTGAATTAAGAGAAAACAACATTCCCCTCCAGACGGGATCGCGCAGTGAATTGCGAGAGTTAGTTCGGACTCAACTGCAAATGCTGTTGGAACAAGAAAATTTTCAGGGTGCTAAACAGGTATTAGTTCCTGTACAACCGGTGGACATCGCCGACGCGATCGAAGGATTGCCCGACGCCCTACAGGTTATCGCCTTCCGCTTACTCTCGAAAGCTGAGGCGATCGAAGTTTACGAGTACCTTGACTCTAGCGTCCAACAATCGCTGATCGAGGAATTTAAACGCCAAGAGGTACTTGACATCGTGGACAAAATGTCTCCCGATGATCGAGTGCGATTATTTGATGAATTGCCCGCCAAAGTAGTCCGCCGTTTGCTGGCTCAACTGAGTCCCCAGGAACGCCAAGCCACTGCCCAACTCCTCGGTTATGAAGCCGATACCGCAGGGCGAATCATGACTCCGGAGTATATTTCCCTGAAAGAAAGCTTAACCTTGGGCGAAACCCTGGAACGGATTCGGAGTTTAGCCAGTACCACGGAGACGATTTATTACGTTTATGTCACCGATGCAGAACGACATCTAAGTGGAATCGTCTCATTGCGGGATTTAGTCGTGTCTCCACCGGAGCAAACTCTAGGTGCAGTGATGACTCGCGATGCTGTTTGTGTTCACACGGATACAGATCAAGAAGACGTGGCGCGGTTAATCCAACGCTACGACTTTCTGGCTGTGCCTGTGGTTGATCGAGAACATCGTTTGGTGGGGATTGTCACCGTTGATGATGTGATCGATATTTTAGAGAAAGAAACCACTGAAGATATCTATGCCTTGGGGGGTGGGGTACAATCCGGGCGCGATAATTACTTTCAAACCAACTTAATTACTGTTGCCCGCAAACGAGTGGTTTGGTTATTTGTGTTGTTACTGACAAACAGTGTGACTGCCACCATCATTAACTCTCAAGCAGACATCTTACAGAGAGTTGTGGCGCTGGCGGCATTTATTCCTCTGTTAACGGGTACAGGGGGAAATGTGGGCGCTCAATCGTCAACGGTGGTGATTCGTGGTTTAAACACTGACGAAATTCGAGATATGGGTTCATTACAGGTAATCGGGCGGGAAGCGATGGCAGGAGCGCTACTGGGAACCATTTTAGGATCAGTGGCAACGGTTTGGGCGTATCTGCTCAGAGATGATATCTTTGTTGCCGTTGCTGTGGGTATCAGTTTAGTCGCGATCGCGATTCTGGCATCGGTGGCGGGTTCGGCGTTACCGTTTCTGTTCCGTTCCCTGGGATTAGATCCGGCTTTGATGTCAGCCCCGTTTATTACCACGGCGGTTGATGTGTTGGGTGTGTTGATTTATTTTAATATTGCCAGGATGGTTCTTGGTCTTTAATTATTAGTCATTCGTCTTACGTCTTATGTTTTTTCGTAATTCATAGTTCAAAAGATATAGATAAATCCTTATGACATGAACAGGGAATGCTAACTCACCGTCTGAAAATTGCCGAGTGTATCTTTGTTGTTGTCTCAATCATTGGCTGGGCTGTAGCGGCGGCGTCTGGTCAAATTATCTATGGGGCAGTTCCGTTGTCAATTGCCCTGTTGCTGAATCTGATCAATCGCCTCCGGTTCGAGCAACAAAGCCGATATCGGTTAACGGGAGCCATGGCGCAATTGCATCGACAACTGTCCCAAGAGAGTCAATCGTTATACCAACAGCAACTTAAGCAAGCACTAGCCTCTCTACAAGCAAAACTCCCTGACTATCTGGCTCAAATTGAGAATCCCGCTTCGGAATTAGGGGCGATCAAAATTGCCCAACTTCAAGCTCGAATTGTTAGCGTGGAACAATCACTGCGGAATGTTGTGGATTATCTCAATAGTGCCTCATTGCCTAACCACATCGAGCAATTAGAAGCCGCGATCGCACAAATTACTGCCGATCTTGATAAACTACACTACCAAATTCCGATTGCGGCTGATCCCGAACAACCAATCCATTGGCAGACAGAGGCGGGGGGTGAACCCTCCTTATTTCCTGTTGCTTCCGAATCAGTTTCCCCTGTTAGGAGAGCTGGGGGAGCTGAGGAAGCTGGGAAAGCTGGGGAAGCTGGGGAAGCTGGGGATGTCTGTAGAGACGTAGCATGCTACGTCTGGGAAGAAGATAGGAGAGCGTATCCGAGTGATTTTGTCCCTGAACCAATCCTACCCAATTGGAACTTTAGATTAACCCTGAAAGGACATCAGGATTGGGTTAGCGCGTTGGCAATGAGCGCTGATGGTCAAATCCTGGTTAGTGGTAGTTTAGACAAAACCGTGAAGCTGTGGCATCTAGAGACGGGTGATCTGATTCACACATTTAGTGATCATCAACAGGGAGTCCTCTGTCTTAGCTTAAGCCCTGATGGTAAATGGCTGGCGAGTGGGGGATTTGATCAGACGATTAAGGTATGGAAACTAGAGACTGGAGAATTATGCCATACGTTGACAGGTCATAACGGTTCCGTGCGATCGCTGGTGATTATGCCAGATAACCAAACTCTGATCAGTGGTAGCTTTGATCAAACCATTAAGCTATGGCAATTGGATCAGGGAAAATTTGTGCAGGATTTAGTTCAAGACGCCGGACGATTATCTGCTCTCGCCTTAAGTCCAGATGGCAAAACTCTTGTCAGTGGCGGCGGAGATGGCATTATTGATTTATGGCATGTTCAGCCGTTTGATCTAGAATTCAGTCTCACCGACAATCTGAGTTCGATCAACTCTCTTGCCTTAAGTCCCGATGGGCGTCGGTTAGCTGCTGCCTGTACCGATGGTACTCTCAAGGTATGGCAACTCGATAGTGCTGAACAGATAGAACGTTGGCAATGTTCCTCTGCACCCGCCATGTCGATTATTTTTAGCGATAACGGGCAAAGTGCGATCGCGGCTCATGCAGACGGTACGATTAAGATCTGGTGGCTAGGCATCGATGAACCGTTGCTTGTCTTGGACAATAACGATGCTGGTTCTGTGGTATCAGTGGCTCTAAGCCCAGATGGTCAGTGGTTAGCTGGAGGGAATCGGGATGGTACAGTTAAGCTTTGGCAACAGTTATAAGATTTGTAGGGATGTGCCATGGCACGTCTTCAGGTTTGTGTAGGGGCGGGTTTCACTACTACCGTTTTTGAACTAATCATAAATTTAACTAAACCCGCCCTGACTATTACCGAATGGCTGTATTCATTCCCGTTCCCCGTTCCCTATAACACCCTGACAAATGACGAATGACCAATGACCAATGACAAATGACAAACGGAACTGGCTTTTTATCGCTGAATCTGTTGCTATTGCCGCCTCATTTGTGGGTGCAATAGTAGCAGTTATATCTGAACAGATAATTTATGGATTAGCACCTTTAGCGATTTCCCTGTTACTGAATCTAATTAACCGCCGTCGTGTTGTCCAACAGCTTCGGCGCAAGATCAACGATCGCACTCAAATTGACAATTTAAGCCGAGATATCCAAGCTTTACGTACAGAAGTTGCTCAACTTAAGCAACCTGACTCTAATCTGATTTCTAGAGAGGAACTGTCTGCTATTGTCTCTACCGTTGAGGCAATTAATGAGAAGCAAAAGGCATTACGAGGTTCTCTAGCCCCCCTACAATCAAAACTTGATGAATTGAATCAAAAATTCAGGCAGCGTCCCGAATTAGAACAGATTGAGACGTTAGCCGGGATTATCGTAGCTCTCAAAAAGACCATCGATCAGCTTCCCCAGCCTGATAGCACCGCCGCTTCTGTCAACCCAGAGCGAGTTGAACAATTAGAACGTGCGATCGCGCAAATCCAACAGGAACTATCACAACTTCAGCCGTAAGCTGTCATCCCAAATTCGGGTTAACTACTCCCCTTATAACCCAGTCCTTACCTTGCGAACTACTCTTCAGGAAGGCTTCGCATACATTAGTGTAGCAGCGATTTCAATCGCCATGGCAAAAGGGGGTTCCTCTGGTATTTTACCCAAAAACGGCTCAGACAATTCGTAGACAGTCTAAATATAGGATAGCCGATTATTTATGTATTATAGCCATTTCCTGATAATTAATAGCGGAACACAATTCGCAACATTCGCGTCCATACTAACCAGATCGAGCTGTTAATATTCAATAAGAATACGCCTCTGATCATTTTGCCAACTGTACAACCTCGTGCCAAAGCCAAAAACACAATCCCAGAGATTCCCCAAAGATGGAATCGCTCAGTTATGAATAAAAGACACCCTTCTCGCCTAACCACTATGTCACCTTTCTCCTTACTCTCCGACTCCCCGATAAGTGTCTTGAGACTCTGGCGCTGGGGAACAGCACTTGCTACAGCCACATTTGCCAGTGGACTATTGATGACTCCCGCCGTTGACGCTCAATCCGCCACACCGCAACCCATATTTGAGAACGTAAAACTGGGGCGACGATTTTCACCTGATCCGTTGATTATTCGGGGGATCAGTGGCGGTTCCGTTTCAACGCCAGATGTTTCGGGTCGTAGAGAAACACCAACTGGTTCTTGTATCGGATTTATTGATGAACAGCCTGATCATATCCTAGAGTTAACGTCTTTTTTCAACTACCTCAGCTTACAAGTGGAAAGCCCGGAGGATACTACTCTATTGGTGAGGGGTCCTGGTGGAAGTTGGTGTAATGATGATGCTGACGGAAAAAATCCTGGAATTTCGGGTCAGTGGTTAGCTGGGGAATATAAAGTTTGGGTTGGCTCTTTTCAAGAAGATAAGTATCATCCCTACGTGATTCGGATTAGCGAAGTTCAACTTCTTAATCCGGGACCCTCTCGGCGTTGATGGGGTGAGGGGGAAGCGGGGGAAGCGGGGGGAGCAAGGGCGTGTTGAGATTAAGACGTACTCCCTAATTTCGCCCATTTCCCCTGACTGCGTTTGGCGAGAATCTTTTCTTCGTAGAGGGATGCGATCGCGTTTAATTTTACCGCTAACCCTAGGCGATCGCACTCATGAATGTCTCAGGCTACAATCGATACCAGATCATGATCTCCCTATAGTGACAGACTTCCGGTTGCGTTCCTGATTGAACCTGTGTGGATACGATGAATACTCAACTCACCCCCTCCCAACTGAATTCCTATCAAGCAATATTACCGAATGATGATCCCGCCCAAGACGCGATCGCACGTCTCAAAGACCATAATGGGGATATTGAGGCATCCTTTGAGGAACTGTATCACGAGAAATATGGTTCAATCCCGGATTTTGCTGACAAATCCCTGTGGGAAGTGACGCTGAACCAGTTGCGTCAGGAATTGTGTGGCGATGATAGCTTTCGCACTAAGGTACAGGAGTATAGCAAGAATCCGGGAAGTACACCTTTGCTGACGGGGTTAATCGTGTATTTGGTGGGATTAGCTGGCTTACCCCTTGATCCTGCGATCGCCACTGTGGTGGTATTGTATATTCTCAAGATTGGCTTAAATATTTTCTGTCAATATACAGAACCCTCCGATTCCAAGTCATTACCGGGTGAGTAGGGGCGCAAGGCTTGCGCCCTGCAACTGACATACTAAGCCAGCCCTCACCCCCAGCCCCTCTCCCAAGCTTGGGAGAGGGG
>CAKZMA010000402.1 GCA_937127375.1 uncultured Coleofasciculus sp.
TTATGTCTCCCAGTTATTTGGTTTTGTGATTATTTTATGTTGGTTTGCTAGCCTTCTCACTCCCTTACAAGATGTTGTAGGTTTATGGTCAAATAGTACCTGGGCGATGAGCCAACCTGTTCCCCCTCAAATGGTTGAAGCGATAGACTATGGGATTATTCCTAATGATGGTCAGGATGATGCGAAATCCCTACAGGCTTTAATTAATCAGTATTCCCATGAAGAACTGGTTCAAATCAATTTACCCATTGGTGAAATTGATTTATTTCATCCCATCGAAATTAATCGTAGTCACACGATTATTAAAGGGCAAGGGATGCGGCGAACTATTTTACAAGCGCATATTAGTAAACTAGAGACAGAAGCCGTTTTAGTCATTCGACCCCGTGAACATCCTTCGACCGAAAAAGTGGAGTCTGATCAGAACCGGATTCAGGATATACATTTGAGCGGGTTTACACTTCGCAAAAGATCACCCAACTCAACTGAAAATATATCTGCTGTTGGCAGTATCCTTTTTGAAAATGTAGTAGAGTCTTCGCTGAGAAATCTTGATTTAGCAAACAGTAGCAATACTGCTTTAATCATGCGTCATACGGAGGATGTAACTGTCGAATATGTGTTGCCAGAGACAGCGCTAAAGAAAAAGGAATAGTCTACCTTAAGACAAATGTTGTTCACCTCGCTGAAAAACATAGCGCAGCAACCATAGAATCTCGTCGAGATGAGCAATTCCATAGAGTAATGTTTCATACATCTATCTCCATTGGCAACGATTCTAAATACATCAATCTCTTGCTCGCGTTGACGATTTTGCCAGAAACATGCTTGCATTTCTAATAAACACTATTTTTGACAAGAGTAGGGCAGAAAATTTAAAATAAACTGACGTTCGTCCGTTAAATTAACTATCGGCAAAAAATACAGGATCTTTCAAGAATCTAAATTCTCTTTCACCGGATTGTTGATTCTTGTAATTTAAAATAATTTCTGTCAAATTCAGAACTTATTGTTCGAGAACATTCGTCGCTAGTATAAATCTGTCGGCTTGTTTTTCTCTTGCCTTAATTTATTGGTTTTGTCTTTCTGGCTTGGCTTTAATTTGATAAAGGATTTGACACAATGAGATTTTTTTCTTGTCTATTTCTAGTTTTTTATTGATGATATTAACTATTCATATTTCATTAATTAATCAAGTTATAATCCCCAAAAAATCTAGATTTTTTAATTCTATTTTTATTGATGTAGACAAGGTTGATCTCTCTTTTAAATAGTCACAGCTATCTGGCTAATTATCTCAATATACTTAGATATTTCAGTTTTTGTGTTCGCCAAGCTACCTAAAATTCGTAATCATCACGTATTACATTATGAAGTGCAGAATGTGGGTTAGAATAAGAAATTAGCTATAGCAACCCTAAATAGCATGTGACAAGTGAAAACCCTGAAACCCAGATATAGCAAGGATTTCATCTTTAAAAAATACCACAACCAATTTAGGAGCGCTATACCTGAAGTTACTGTTCAAAGTCCAGTGAAGTTAATAAACCAACATATATGGGTAGATGAATGTAGGTGAGAAGTACTGGGTCTATAAAAGCCAATGCAAAGACTGCAAGAAGACATTTAGCTTTACTGAGACAGCAGTTCAGGCAGATGTAGCACACGGGCTTTCGACACCATTACGGTGTCCAGAGTGTCGTAAGAACAACGGGGCTGCGATAAGCGAAGCAGGTCTCTCCTACTGGCCTATCCCTCTTGAGACTGACTTTGCGGGACGTTCTATTGAGGAAGTTGGCTTAGGGAAGCTCGATCATGGAGTAGATCCGCCTCAAAAGGCTGAATACCAGTCCGATGCAAGTGTGGCGGAGCAATTTCAAATTCTTCAACCTGCAGTTGATGAGTTGATCCAGAATCTTCTTAGTCCACACGGAAGCCGTGTGAGTATTCTTGTTGGGCCAACGGGGACGGGAAAATCTGTGTGGGCAACTTCCCAGATCCTCCGTTCACCAATTGGTCGGGAAGGACGGATTCTCGTAACGCAACCTCGGAAAGTCACGCTACGTGCGCCTGAAGGGAAAGGGGTTGAGGAGACAACACCTGGGTATATTGCCACCAAACTGCTGAATGCTCCTGGTGTTGGAGCAGGGCATGAGGTGGGATTTCTCTACAAGGGAGAATCAACCCAACACGATCGCTACACTAGGCTTCTGTTTGTAACCGATGGCTTACTCATCAAATGGATTCTGTCAGGGGAAATAGGGCGCTACAGCGTCATCATGATTGATGAAGCCCACGAGCAAAGCTCCAATATGGAGTTAATCTTTGCATTACTTCGCTACAAGCTACCTCTTTATCCACGGTTGCGCCTGGTCATCATGAGTGCAACCGTAGATGCTCAAAAGTTTCAAGATTACTTCCAGAACTTTGGGAGCGGAACTCCCAAGACAGTGCCTGTTTTTAAGCCAGATAAGGAAGTTACCCGTAAGCCAATTTATGACCGTTGGCCGGATGGTGAAGGGAAGTTTGATGGAGTAAAGATACCTAAGTTTGAGCTTCCCAAGGAAGCCAAAGACCTTCCCGATGCTACTGCCAGAATTGTGTGGGCTATTCGTGAAAAGGAAGGATTTACAAAATTAGACATACCCTATGGGGATATTCTTGTTTTTACACCAACTACTTCGCTTGTCTATCGCACCAAAGATGCGATAGAAGGGCTTGGGCTTCACAATTTGGAAGTATTTCCCTGTCATGCAAAAATGAATAATGAAGAGCATGAGGCTCTTCTGGAAAGTGAAGAAAAAGCGGAAGAAGCTTATAAAGGAAACAGAGATACTTTTCCACAGCGCGTTATTGTTGCTACTAACTATGCCGAGACTTCCGTAACGTTCTCTAACCTGCGCTACGTCATAGAGAGTGGCTATATTTTAGAACCAAAGTGGAACTCCAAAACGTGCAGTAGAGAATATGCTCCTTCTCGTCACAGTCAAGCAGGCTGCACACAACGGAAAGGACGGGTTGGACGGCAACAAGAAGGAGAGGTTTTTCGGCTCTATACCAGAGAGCAGTTTGAGAAGGAATTTCGTCCTACTCCCTTACCTGAAATTGCAAGATCAAATTTAGATATGTTTTTGTTGAGAGCAGCAGCAGCAGGGATTGACGATCTGCAAAACTTTCAATGGCTTGGGTTAAATGACGATGATACCCAGGATACTCAACGAGTTGAGAAAGAACGGGCAATTACTATCCTTGGGAAACGCGGCGCACTCGATAATGAGGGAGATGTTACCAAAAGCGGTTTTCAACTAGAAGGGATTCAGGCAAATACCATCGACCTGGCTCTGTTTATGGCTGAAAGCGATGCGTTTGCGTGTTCTTTAGAAGTAGCAACATTTCTCGCCTTTGTTGAGAGTAGTATCTCTCCCTTTACTAGAAATGAAACAGCCTTATTAAGTTACGAGCGTTGGCGGACTGGCTGCTACGACGATCTTGAGTTCTACCTCCGCTTATTTCACCACTGGCAGAAAGCCGAAAAGTATAGCAGCAAAAAGTATGGTGAGTGGTTAGATCAGAATAGCTTTAATCCTAATGCCTTTGAAGAGATAGCACAAAAACGAGGTGATATTCTCCAGCAATTTTCTAAGAAAACTCATACACCACTCACAAACCGAGAGCTTGATTTAGAGCGACTTCATCGGGTGCGATTGGTGTTAGCACGATGTATGCCGGAATGGGTGTACGTCCGCGATACAAATGATACGAGTAATCGCTTATTTATTCCCCATGATCGAGAAGCTTGTCCTTGCTCTGACCCGGTTAAGATAGACCGGGAATCGGCTTGTGCGCTTGTTGATGGCATAACAGCTTTTATTTGTGTTGAGCGAGCAACTACGAAGAGTACGCTTTTTGCTCGACATGTGGTTCGTGTCAAACCAGAGTGGCTTTCAAAGCTGACTAATTCTGGGATTATCGGTTTGTCAATAATGCTGCGACAAACCATCGAAGTAGAGGATAGAACATTATCTGATGGGTGTAGAAAACGAGTAGTTCGAGTTCCCAAGCCAAGGAAAAATGTAGACGCCTACAATGTAGGAGATGTGAGGGAGTTTCGTCTCATTCGCTTTCAAAGCAACGATGAGGAGAGTGAGCAGAAAACGCTCCTGGTGCAAGATGCCGATACGAACGTTCCCTGTCTGGTACGCTTTCAAGAGAGAAATAAGCAATTTATAGCGGGTAGTATCTTTCGTGCCTCTATTGAGGGGATAGATCGCAAGCGTAATAGTCTTACCGTCAATCAGTGGAAGTTATATCCCAAAAACACGAAAGTTAAGAATGCCAAAATAACAAAGGAGCTTACAGATAACGAGACGGGAAAGCTTTATGCCTATTTGCTGGAACTTGAGCCTGATATAGTCGGACGACTCCATATCAGAAACCTTGGCAGATCTGAAGAGTGGCTGAAACAGCTTCAGGCTGGCATGTTGCCTTTAGTGGTGGACTCGGCGAGTCAGGAAAGAATTGAACTTATTCCCTTCACTTCACTTGTTGAGGGAAATCGCTATGACGGGTACGTTGTAGACTTTCTAGCGGGCAAAAATGGATATGAACGGGCAGGTGTATTTATAGAAATTACTCCTGGATTTGAAGGATTACTCCACCACTCGCAGATATCTGAGTCTCAACTTTTCAGTTATGAATTAGGCGATAGCGTGAGCGTCATCCTCCATATCAAAGAGGATGGGAAGTTTGACCTAAAGCCGTTTGAGGACGTAACTCCAGCTAGAGAACGCAGAGAGACGAGAGCCTTTGATGAGATCTTCTCCTCGCCTCCGCCAGTATCACCTCAGTATCGTAGAGAGACTATTGAAGCAAGGCAAACCGCTCAACCGCCTACCCCGATAAGAAGTTCACCCCCTCCACCAGTACAACCCGAACATCGCACAGAAGCGGTTGGAAAGACATCAGCTAGTCCTCCTCGTCAGGCTGTTCCTTCACCACGTCCGCAACCATCTGAGCCAAGTAGGACTTCTTCACGTCCTACTCAACCACCGCTGAATACGAATCCAAGGAGTACTTTTTCTCGTGAAAGAACTAGAACTTCTCAGCGCCAGAGAAGTAGACCTGTTCCTTTGCTTGTTGGATTTTTGGTACTTGCGGTACTAGGTAGTGTGCTTCTAGGGAGTTTTCTCGCACTGACTAGGTTACGTGAGGATAGGCAGCCACCTTCTCTTCCTCCTGCTTCTGAAACGGAACCTTCCAAAATAAAGGAGGTTGATATGTAACAACTGATGTATGAAGGGCTGCATTGCCGCAATTCCAAGTGAAAAAGGGTAGAAGAGGAGGTTTGGCAAGAGATGCCTGATTCTTGTGGTAAGACAGCTACTAGCAATGACATAGAGAAGTGGAATTTTAAGGTAATCGCGCTCTCTCTACTAATCAAAGAACTAGTAAAGGAGAAAGAAAAGGAGAAGGAGAAACGTGGTCGAACACCACAAACTGAAAGAGAGGACGCTTATTCGGCAGAAAAACTTGCTAAAAATCTCATAGCAGCAGGGTATGAGCGTCCACCAGGAACGGCAGCCCATCATATCGTGGCAGGTAATGATTCGAGAGCGGCTGGAACACGAGAGATTTTTAAAAGTTTTGGGATAGGAATCAATGCTGACTCTAATGGTGTATTTTTACCTCATAAGGAGAGAAATGATAAACTTGGCACATATCACCGTAGTGTACACACTGATAAATACTATTCGGAAGTAAATCAACGCTTAGAAGAGGCTAGAACGAGGGAAGAAGCAATTGAAATTCTGGAGAGAATTGGTCAACAATTAGCAAACAACACCTTCCCCTATAG
>CAKZMA010000403.1 GCA_937127375.1 uncultured Coleofasciculus sp.
CCGATGACACCGCCAATCATTGGAATTACCACCTATAACTATAAGCCAACGGGAAATTTTTATTCCCCAGCAGGTTATACTCAGGCAGTCCAGTCTGCTGGAGGGATACCCATTTTGCTTCCGCCTGTTCAATCTGATCCTACGGTTATCCTGAACCAAGTTGATGGGTTAATTTTTACAGGTGGGGGTGATATCGATCCCGATTTGTACAACGGTTCCCCTCATCCGACAATTTATGGCACTGATCCGGAACGAGATCAGGCTGAATTGGCACTCGCGAAACTAGCATTGGCGAAACACAAGCCTGTTTTAGGGATTTGTCGCGGCTTAGAAGTGCTGATGGTAGCTAGTGGGGGTGATTTAGTCTCCCATCTGCCAGATGAATTTGGGGAAGATATCCTGCATCGCGAGGAAATGCTGAAACCGAGTCAGCATACGGTGCGGATTTATGCCGATAGCCAACTCTCTGGAATTATGGGAAAGGAGGAACTTACTGTTGTCTCTTGGCATCATCAAACCGTGCGTACCCTACCTCAAGGTTGGCAGGTTGTCGCTAAAGCTGCCGATGGTTTAATTGAAGCATTAGAACACAAACAGCATCCTTTTGCGATCGCGCTGCAATGGCATCCAGAACTCTCCCTCCCAGATTCCAGACATTTTGCCATTTTCCAAGCATTGATTCAAGCCGCAAGCTTTGATCAAGACGAATTAAACCCGAAGAGTTTTCATTTGCAGACAACAGGCTGGGGATGTGGATGAACTTACCTAAACCGTGACAGTTTTTGGGATAATTGCCAATTTTAGGATAATTTATGCAGAAAAAGAATTAACTTTATTCTAAAAATGCATAAATTATCCTAATTTCATGCCTAAATATACGAAACTGCAAGGTATAGCACTCTTCGATTGAGTGGCAGACATTGCAATAGGTAATATGATTAATCGATTCATTCCGGAGGAACTGGCGATTGCGCCTGCGTATCCTGCCGGATATCCGCCCCATCTCACCTTGAGAGAGGTGTCCATTGATGGCAATACCTCCGTCCAAGTTTGGTCGCCCAAATCTGACGCTATCTTGCTGCCTGAAGAGGTTAATCTACTTAGGAGCGATCGCCTGCGGGTGGAAGTGATCTGCTCTAGATTAGTTTGGTTACTCGGAGCAAATTGTTCAGAAAATGATGACTATTTAGGGACTAACGACAAGTTAATTTATCAATGGGAAGATGTTACCTATTTTGCGGGTAAATATGGATTTAAACCTAACGTTATTGATATATTGTTTTGTCCTTCAACGATTCGTCCAATTTATGGGTCGTCAGTCCAACGATGCGGAACGCATTTGCCGAATACACCGATACAGTGGGTTATGGAACCCGCCTGCTGGGAAATTTTTTTCCTGGAAATTAAAGCCGTGGTTGGGGGATTTAAGGCTGAACCACGTAGCCAACTTTTATCGGTTATCGTTTGGACAGGTCAACCGATTAGTAAAACGGTAGTCGATACCTGATTGTTCGGATAAGCTGTCATGCATCTAAATTGGGTATTAGTAGCGAATAAGATGCTCCATGTAGCGAGCAAGATGCTCCATGTAGCGAGCAAGATGCAAAGCCTGCGGCATGGCTTCGCTAAACGCACTACAAGGATTTTGCTATTATTGACGTTCAAGATTGAATTTTTCTCCCCCATCTTCCCCATCTCCCCCAGCTTCCCCATCTCCCCAGCTTCCCCATCTCCCCATCTTCCCCATCTCCCCATCTTCCCCATCTCCTTGTCCCCCTTACGCGGTAAATTCATTGTCAGATATATAATTGGGTGAGGATACAAGAACATGAAGCGCCGCCATTTTCTCAAATACACCAGTCTGGCAAGTACAGGATTAGCCTTTGCAGCTTGTAACTCGGGGAATCTGTCCACTTCCGGAAAGAATAACTCATCTGAATCCTCCTCCGTCTCAGAGGTTGACTTTGGCAAACTCGAAAAAACGTACCTCAACCTAGGCATTATCCCGATTACCGAAAGTGCGCCCCTGGTTATCGCCCAAGAACTAGGCTTTTTTGCTCGCTATGGACTGAATGTTAGCCTGAGTAAGCAAGAGAATTGGCAGCAAATTCAGGATGGCTTACTCGACTACCAGTTAGATGCGGCTCAAGCCTTATATGGAATGCCAATGATAGCACAATTAGGAGCAGAAGCCGCCCCCATGGTTGCCCTGATGGTACTCAATCTCCATGGCAGCAGCATTACCTTATCTCCCAAAGCCTGGGATGCGGGAATTCGACCAGCAATTGAATATTTCACCTTTCAGGAGTTTGCCGATTCCTATCGCCAATATGTTCGCAAATTCCAGGAACCGCCTATTTTTGCTACTGAGTCGAATGCTTCGATGGATTATTACATTAGCCGCTATTGGTTAGCGGCGATGGGAATTAATCCGGAAAGTGAGGTTGAATTTATGGAGATTGCCCCCTCCCAAATGATCTATAAAATTCAAGCCGGCGTGATGGATGCCTATAGCAGCAGTGAACCGTGGAACCAGCAGACAGTTTTACAGGGAAATGGATTTATTGCCAATACCTCACAGAATATTTGGACGGGACATCCGGGAAATGTGCTAGCCACGATGCAAGCTTGGGTGGACGAACATCCCGCAACCGCTAGGGCTTTAGTGGCGGCGATTCTAGAAGCCTGCCAGTTTTGCGAACAAGCCAAAAATCGCCGCGAAGTTGCCCAAATTCTTGCCCAAAGCAGGTATTTGGATACGGATCAGGAATATATCGAACCTGCTTTATTGGGCAACTATAGTTATGGTGGTTTTGATAACCAAGAAAGGTTGGAAACGATTCCTAATTTTTATCAGTTTTATGGTGACAATAGCGATGATCCAGAGAAGCCGAATCCAGTTAACTATCCCTGGCGTTCCCATGGAGTTTGGTTGCTCACTCAGATGATTCGCTGGGGTCAAATTGAACAACAAGATTATCCCAAGGATGCTGATGAAATCTTAGAGGAAATTTACCCGTTAGACGTTTATACAGAGGTGGCGGAGGCATTAAAGATTGAGTTACCCAGTGATCCGATGAAAGCGGAACCGGGTACCGTTTTTATTGATCAACGCCAGTTTGATCCGAGTGATCCGATTGCTTATCTGAATAATTTTGAGATTCAGGCATAAGCTCTTTTTGGCCACGGCAATTTTAATTGCCGATGCATAAACATAGGCGCAGCCTTCCCGCAGGATACTTTAATTGTACTCATATACTTAATATGAATGGCACTGAAATAACCATTAATAAATCGTCGAAACCTTTGATAGACCGTAGGGTGGGTTTCGACTTCGCTCAACCCACCAACATTAAATCAGTGACATTCCACTTAATGTAAAGTTACAGTCCAAGAGGTAATCTGTTATTATGTCTTTTGAATCTTACAAAAATATTGGGGAAGTCCTAAAAGAGTATGAAATCACTTCTTCAGAAACGAACTATATCATCGAAACTGAAATTGCTGTTCGAGAATCCTTTAGAGAGGATTTAGAGTTTTGTCTGCGAGAATTAACGTTTGAGGAGTCAGACTATGCTGTTTGTGAAACGATTATTTTTCCAGTTCTGAAAGAGCTTTATCGCCTTGATCGAGATAAGTTTACTTTGTGGAGTCATAAGTCGCTGATTTATAATGAAAAATTATCAGGTGTACCTGACTATATCATAGCCAAACGATCGCCTCTAGGAAAAGAAGTATTTGAGCAGCCATTTTTTGTTGTTGTTGAAGCTAAACGGGATGATTTTATTAAAGGATGGGGTCAATGTTTAGCTGAAATGGTGGCGATTCAGAAGATGAATGACCAATCTGAACAGCAGACGATATACGGAATTGTCTCGAATGGTCAGCTTTGGCAATTTGGCAAACTCCAAAATAATCGTTTTACCAAGAATTTTGTAGCCTATACGATATATAATCTTGAACAACTTTTTGCAGCACTTAATTATGTGTTTAGGCAATGCGAACTGGAGTTAGAGGCAATGACAGATGGATGTAGGGGCAATTCATAAATTGCCTCAAAAAAGATTCTGGAGGAGCGATCGCACACCACACACTCCAACCTAATGCCATTAGAATCAGCATTGAACTGAAGAACAAAATCTCGACCAACCTGCTCAATTGCAACATCATCAAAGTCTTGGGAAGACTTTAATCCTAACACCGCGCAAATCTTGTTTTGCCCTCTCCTAATCCCAGTCCAAGGTCTAACGTATATATTGAGTTGCTGTTCCAGAGCGATAACCAAGCCGATCGCATGACCTTCCAACCAACCGCAGCAGGCTGACAAGCGATCGTTGTTGTCACAGGTTGCCGTCAGCACCAAGAACCAATCGGATTGCGTCGGTAAATCAGCTATCTCGAAAAGAGCATCCCAAACTATTTTGCCAGCCAATACTTGCTCGGAAATAGCCGCCCCTTGCTCGAATTCGCGGCGCAAAATCTGTGCAGTCGATCGCGTGACATTACGGGCGCTGTTTTGACAGGGTTCAATGGAGGTAATTATAGGTAGCCAGTCGTATGGCAACATTTGGTATTGTTTACCTGCTGGGGTCAATGCTACAGGCTGAGTCCAATCCTGTTGGTTGAGTACCTGGAAAAAATGGGCAAGTAATGCCTCAAGTCCTTTATCCGCATCCGCTTCGGGAAAACGAGTGCAACTCCAAGCCGCCAGCAATGCCCAGGAGAAGTTGCCCAGAAACCCCCAAGCATTGCCTTGAATCTGGCGTGCCTTCGCCCACGCCCGCACTGCCCGCAATAGCGCTCGGAAAGACGCTAGCGGCACGTACTGGCGTACTATATCTGTAAGGATATCAGCTTCCAAACAACCCACCAGTGCTTTCCAACTGACTGGATCAAAAAAGGGTCGTGCTGCCTCTGTGAACGGCTCAACTGTGCCTAGATCAGAAGGACGACGGGCATACAGGAGATCGACAGACACGCCTTCAAACTGCATCCTCAACAGAGGTATCTTTGCAGATGAGACGACTTGGGCGCGATCTGCGCTTCGCAGCAGCGCTTCGCTATCGCATAACCCCTCCAAGCGTTGTCCCACGCTTTCCAAAAACGCCTCCCCAGACAGATACGCCGGAATCAGGCAAAGAACGTCTAAATCGCTTTGCGGACTCTGCACACCCAAACGTGCCGAACCTACTCGATGCAGGGATACCGGGAAACCCAAACACTCGGCACAAGCTTGCTCGACTAACGCCAAAATGGTTTCGCGATGCTGGCGTTGCTCCTGACTCAGCTTGGGTTCGAGGTGGTTCAGTCGCTGCATTAGGTTAGTTGTCTCTTCCCTAACTCCCTCAGCTTCCCCAGCTTCCCCAGCTCCCCCAGCTCCCCCAGCTCTCTTACTCCCTTGCCCTAAATGCACGCGGTATCGCACCTCAAACGGCTGATCACCGCGACGGCTAATCAGCGCTACGGAGTCTACGAGAAAGCGCACCGGATGCCAGGAAGGAAGCTGGGCTTTGGCTTCCTGTGCAGTGGGAAACTGACCGACGCTCAGATGTGGTGTAAACCCTGCTGCTGACTTCTTACTTTGCTCGTCGCACTGCGGGAACAACTGCTGGAGAACGGCTTGCAACTGATGGAGTGCATCTGGGGGTTGAGCAACGGGGCGTAACCATGCCGTACAGCTAGAGCGGTGCTTGAACGTCTCAAAGCTGGTGAGTGTCACCTCAAAGGGTTGCCATTGGGCAAGT
>CAKZMA010000404.1 GCA_937127375.1 uncultured Coleofasciculus sp.
CTATCCAATCCGCCGCACAATCTATAACCCAAGGGAGAACCTATTACGCCGCCAAAGACTATCAACAAGCCATTCACTTCTGGCGACAAGCCGCCCAAGGCTACGAAACCCAAGGCGATACCCTGCATCACGCCCAGGCGTTGAGTTATCTCTCCTTAGCCTATCAGAAACTGCACCAATGGACAGACGCCGACGCCGCCATCACAGCCAGTCTGACTCTATTAGATACCGTAGCAGAATCAACAGAGCGATCGCGCCTTTATGCTCAAGCCCTGAATCACCAAGGTCGTCTAGAATTAGCCTTAGGGCGGGCGGAATCTGCATTAGCCACCTGGAAGCAAGCCACGCAAATCTATCAGCAACTCAATGATGACATCGGCGTCACAGGTAGCCGATTCAACCAAGCCCAAGCCATGGAAGCCTTGGGATTCTATCGTCGCGCTTGTCAGATTTCGCTGCAAGCCCTCCAGGTAGACAATCACTGCAACTTATCAGAATCAGGCGAATTAGACGCCGCCATTAACACCTTTACCCAGCACTCTCAACCCGCGTTTACCGTTGTCGGGTTACGCCACCTAGGAAATGTTCTCCGCCTCGTTGGACATTGGCAAGAGTCAAACCTTATTTTACACCAAGCCTTAGACTTAGCCGAACAAATCGACTCCCCATCCAACCAAAGTGCCACATTACTCAGTTTAGGTAAAACCGAATACGCCTTATATCGCCAATACAAAGACTTATGGGAGAGAAGTAATCTAATCGAAAATCGCAAAACTGCCAAAGAATGGGCAAGAAAAGCCTTAAACACCTATCAGCAAGCCGCCGCCATCAACACTGACTCCACCACCTTACCCCTAGAAGCCCAACTACATCGACTCCGTTTATTAATCGAGTTTCAGCAGTGGTTACAAACCCTAGAAAAAACTGATACAACCGCCAACCCAGCCGAATTCACCCCCCAAATTCAATCCCAAGTCGAGACATTACTCAAGAGTCCCCTTGCCAACTTACCGCCCAGTAAAATCGCCATTTATAGCCGACTCACCTTTGCCCAAGAGTTACTGCAATTACCCCAATATGACCCAAACTTTAGTCATGCCCTAAATTATAGCCAAACCGCATTTAACCAGGCAAAAACCCTAAAAAACCAACGGGCAGAATCTGAAGCCCTAGGTACATTAGGTCACATTTATGAACAGAATCAACAATGGAAAGATGCCCAAAACTTAACCCATCAAGCCCTCGGTTCAGCCCAATCCCTTGACGCCGAAGACTTAGCTTATAAATGGTTATGGCAATCGGGACGAATTTATTGGCAACAACAGCAAAAAGAAAACGCCATTCATGCTTACGACGCCTCGATTAACCTACTGGATTCCGTGCGCCGTAACTTATTAGCCATTAACCCCGGCGTGCAGTTTTCCTTTTTAGACGATGTGCGACCCATTTATCAAGAATTCCTGCAAATTCTACTCCAACCCGACGCCAATCTTGACCATCTCAGTCAAGCCACACGCATCAGCGAAGCCCTACAACTGGCTGAACTCGAAGACTTTCTCCGCTGTAGTTTTACCAACTTAGTCTCCATTGACCAAAATGAAAATCCACCCGATGCAATTATCTATCCCATTTTACTCGGAGACCGCCTGGAAGTTCTGGTAAAATTGCCCCAATCTGAATCATCTCCAGAAAACGTTTATCGGTATACCACCCAAGTTTCTGCTAAAGACTTTAGCCAAACCCTCTACGACTTACGCCACCAATTAGATGACCCAAAAAATCCAGTCAACACCCTCATTTTACCCTCTGCCCAAAAACTCTATAACTGGTTACTCCAATCAGCGCAAGCAGACTTACCCCAAACCGGAACCCTAGTCTTTGTTCTGGATAGTACCCTACAAAATCTCCCCATTTCCATTCTCCACGATGGTCAGCATTACTTAGTCGAAACCTATAATATTACCGTTAGCCTCGGGTCACAATTACCCAACCTCAACCCCTTATCCCCAACCCATTGGCAAGGGCTACTAGCCGGAATTCATAAAAAAGCCGAGAGTTACCCACCAAAACTACCCGCCTTATCCAGTGTCTGGGAAGAACTGCAACAGATTCACAATACCGTTCCCAGCCAACTTCTAGAAAACCAACAATTTACCCAAACCAACTTCCGAAACCAACTGATTGACCATCCATTTTCCGTAATTCATCTAGCCACCCACGGCGAATTTAGTTCAGATGTAACCAAAACCGTCATCTACGCTTGGGACAAAAAAATTCCCGTAGAACAATTTGGTCAACTGTTGCAACAGAGAGAACAAACCCGCAGCGAACCCATTCAATTATTAGTCCTCAGCGCCTGTCAAACAGCCTCTGGAGATCAACGCGCCGCCTTAGGATTAGCCGGAGTCGCCTTAAGAACAAATGCCAGTAGTACCGTCGCCAGTTTATGGCGCGTTAGTGATAATTCTACCGCCCAATTAATGGACGACTTTTACCAGCAATTAAATCAAGGCATTCCCAAAGCCGAAGCCCTAGCCAACGTGCAACGAAAATTTATAAATAATCCCGATAATTCATCCCATCAACATCCTTATTATTGGGCAGCATTCATCCTAGCTGGAAACTGGTTTTAATCGTTCGTAGTAAGGGCTTTAGCCCTAGCTATATTTCCGACGTAAACCCAACCGACAATCAAATAACTCCCCATCGCTTGTAGGGTGCGTTAGCAAAGCGTAACGCACCAATAGTTGTAGGTTGGGTTGACTAACTCCAACTAGCCATCCCGATTATCTGCAAAAACCAATATCGCTTCCACTTATGTCCGAATCCTACAAAATTTCACCCCAAATCCTTCAACCCCTCTGCGTACCTCTGCGCTAACCTCTGCGCCCCTCTGCGTTGAAAAAACATAACAGACATAATATCACCCTTCTAAATTCAACCCACCTGAACCCGAAAAAACAACCGAAAATTAATAGGTGATGCGTTACGCTGCGCTAACGCACCCTACGTCTAAAGAATTTGAGTCAATGACAAATGACAAATTAATTTAATCGCCGCATCACTTTTTCGATGTACTCAATCCGCTGTTCAGCACCAATTGCCTCATATCCCGCCTTAGCGTCTTGATACCAACGCCGAGCCTCTTCATAATTATTATCCATTTCATAAACTTCGCCTAAAAACTGGGCAACTTGCGGAGTCAATTCAGCATTATTTAACTGCTGATAATGGCTGTATGCTGCCGTTAACGCCTCAACAGCTTGCGGTAATTTTTCCTGCGCCACAAAGGATTTCGCCAATCCAATTTGCGCCTGGGCAAGTCCGGCAATATCTTGACGACTGCTTGCCAAATCTAGGGATTCTTGATAAACTAATTCTGCTACTCTCGGTAGCTCCAATCGATTATATAAATTCCCCAGACTCTGATAAACCTCTAGACTCTGGCTATTCTGATCAATCGCGTCTGTTAGCGTTTGAATCGCTGCTGTCATCAAGTCATAGTCTTGGTAAACTTCGGCAAGTTGTAAAGCCATTTCATCTACACTTAGATTCTGCTGGCGAATCTCTTGCATCTCAGCCATCACCGATTCAGCTTGGCTGGGTGTCATCAGTCTAAACATCGATTTCCCCGCCTTTCCATCCGCCTCAACCATCAATTCATAATTAATCCCAGGGGTTAATGGAGATTGATTAGCCGGATATGGAATTTCGGTGTTTCGCACATTCGGTAATTCCCAGACAGTTTCCCCCGATCGCAACAAACGCACGGTATACTCTTGAGTATCGGCTAGCGGTGTCCAAGATAGGGTAGGTTGCGGATTCAGCAGCGAACCTCTGGGAGGAGTGATAACCCGAATATCCGTCAAACCACTGCGACGAGGGAAACGACAAGGACTATTTTCTGGGCAGATTGGCTTGGGGTTTTGGGTATCCGCGATCGCACGTTGCCAGACAATACTCTCGATTCCCGTTGTTAAGCTAAATGCAACGAGTAAGGGAAATAATACCTTAGGCTTCATATTAACACAAAAGCACGGTAGCAGCACAAGACATTAATATCATTGTATAGACATTAACGATGACATTTCTAGCAATATTGCTTGTCTGAACAAAATTGTTGCTTGTCTGAACAAAATCATACTGACTTTTCGCGAGAAGTCTAGAAACCTGAGTCGGGGCGGGTTTAGTTACTTATGGGTGCAACCGAAAAGATAGTAGTGAAACCCGCCCCTACAAAACTCACACTCACGTTGCGCCACATACCATGAAAACCAACAAAATCGTAGGGTGCGTTAGCGCAGCGTAACGCACCGTTCCGTTGTTCTTGAGAGAATTACTGTGCATTTAAATAGTCTAATGCATCCGTTTGCCATACCTGTACTTCGGGTAATCCTCCAGACTCAGCATTGCGACAATTTTTCCAGGATATCAACGCATTTGTATCATCCTTCTGTTTTTGCATAAGTTGGGCGAGAAGACAGTGTGGCGCTGCTTGTTTATCATCTAACTTAATGGCTTTTTGTAAATAATTTTCGGCGTCTTGGTAGCGATTTTGTTCCAGACGCGCCCAACCGAGATTTTTGTAGAGTACGGATTGGAGACTATTTTTTTCTGTCTCATCTAAGTCAATATTTTCTGTTCGCTGTAAAGCCTTGAGTAGCAGGTTAATCGCTATGTCGTAATTACGCTGTTGCCAAATTTGCAGACGGGCAAAATTATTCGTTGCATCAATACCGACATAACCGTTATCTTGCATGGCACGTTTATATTCAGCCAGCGCCTGTTCAAAGTTTTCGCTATCCTCATAAAGTATTCCCAAATTGTAGTGAATCGTTGCCCTCGTTTCAGCGTCTGGCTTTAGGTTTAAAGCTTGAACAAATTG
>CAKZMA010000405.1 GCA_937127375.1 uncultured Coleofasciculus sp.
CTCTATATAATATACTGAAATTACATGGGAACTAACCATAGATTTCAGCGTTAATCAAGATTTATATTGTCTAAACAGCAAGATACATCATGCCAGATACATTTTCTTTCGGCTGGTGAACTGAACTAAATACGACATACTCCTAGGAGTTTATAGATGTACATAGCATTTGGACGAAGTCTCGTTTCGAAGTTTATCTTCTTCGCACTGATACTAGAACTTATCATCCCTATAGCGACTTACGCGGATGAAAATACACTACGACTGCTCGTTTGGGAAGGCTATGCACCCGAGAAGTACAGAATTGTTTTTGAGGATATGATTCTGAAGAAATATGGGCGCAAGGTGACCCTGGACGTCACCTATGTTGAAGCTTCAGAGGAATACTATCCACCGATTCGGAAAAAACACGTTGACCTGGTTACTCTCACACACCATCATTTTAAGGATGACCGATTCAATTACATATCCAATGGATTATTACTCCCCCTGGATATTAAGAACATACCTCGATTCCAGGAGGTGATCTCAAGCCTTCGAGACGCAAGCTATCTTCGAAGCAACAAAAATGTTTTCGGTGTACCAATATGCCAGGGACTTTATGCGCTCGTTTATAATCTGGATAAGGTAAAAACGGTGCCGACGAGCTGGAATGTGTTGTGGGCCAATAAATACAAAGGGAAGTACGTCCTCGGAGCCAAAGAATATCTCTATAATGTATGTACAACAGGCTTGGCAATGGAACTGCCTGTCGAATTTCTCAGTAGCTTCGATAAATTGAACAACGAAACTTTTAAAAAGAAGCTTCGTTTGCTTGCGATGAATGCTGGAGGCTTCTGGATAGGCCAAGATAAAGCCCTATATCTCTCAGGCAAGAGTTTGTCGGCGGGTTGGGGCGATGGTTTAAGCGTCCTTCGCAGTCGGAATGAAGAATGGCAATTCGCTGAACCCAAGGAGGGCTCCATGTGCTGGGTCGATAGCTATGCGATTACATGGGCATTAGCAAACAAACCGTTTCTAAAAAAAGTAGCTGAAGAGTGGATAAATTTTCTGCTTACACCAGAGTTCCAAGTTGATAATATCGTCAGGGAGATCTCCCAAAGACCAACCATCACGACAAATATGCCGATGCTATCAGAGGCGGAGAAGCATAAGCTTCACATAGACGACCCGGACTATTTCAGCAAGAACTGCATTATGCTACCAACCTATACTCAAAGAGACCGCAACGGGCTAGAGCTATTATGGGAAGAAGCAATGAAGGGTATTATTGTAGAAACTGGTAGAAAGCCATGAAGGTACCGGCTCGAAAATCAATCACTACGAAGCGAATATTCGTTGTACTTGGGCTGTATTCACTGGTGGCACTTTTAGTGACCAGCAGCCATGTTATCCTGGAGTATCGATATCAGAAAGCGAATATCAGGCAGGATCTTACTAATATACAGGAGGCATTTGAGGGTGCGATTGAAAACAGCTTATGGAAAATGGATCAACAATCTCTAGAAACAGTTGTTTTAGGGGTGCTGCGTACTCCTTTGGTCACTGGTGTTAAAGTATCTAATGCGAATGGCAGATTGACAGCTATCGGTGGGACGATCAAGATGGGAGAAAATGTTGAAAATCTTGAGATCCAAGTTGATTTGCTAGGCCTAGAACCTAAACGCGGCACACCCTTATCTGATGTGCTCGGTTCTATACTTTTTGAGCATACATTTACACTGGAAAAACAAAATTCAAATAATGACTTTAAATTGGGCGATATTACCATTTACTCTAGCAATTCGATAATCTACCGGCGGATTAAGCTTGAGCTGATTTTATTGGGAATCAATGTTCTCGTCACTTTTACTACATTTCTTCTAGGCCTCCAGTGGGCTGTTAAACGCTACCTGGGGAGACCGCTTGATGAACTGGCGGAAGCAACAGGAGACATCAGCCTAGAGACATTGGGATCCTTTTCCGTTTCTATCGATGCGCCTGAGGGATGTGAACTTAAGGTTTTTGAACGCTCTTTCAATACCATGGTCCGCAACCTAGACAACGCTATCAGTATGCGCCAGCAGACTGAGATTGAACTAAGTAAAAGTGAACAACGCTTTAATCTCGCGATGAGAGCGACCCGTGATGGTTTGTGGGATTGGAATCTTGTTACAAATGAAATTTATTTTTCTCCAGGCTGGAAATATATGCTTGGTTACGAAGATAACGAACTACCTAATGAATTCTCAGTGTGGGAAAAACTGACTCATCCCGAGGATGTAAAACGGAGTAGGGAAATGCAGCAGGAGCTCATTAGCAAAAAGCGTGATCGTTTTCAAATTGAGTTTAGGATGAAACATAAAAATGGCCATTGGGTGGATATTTTTTCCCGAGCTGATGCGGTATTTAACTCTGAAGGGGAAGCAGTCAGGTTGGTTGGCACCCACGTGGACATTACTGAACGTAAGAGAAACGAAAAAGAACGCGAGAAACTACAGAATCAGCTTCGGCAAGCCCAAAAAATGGAGTCTGTCGGTCGGTTAGCTGGTGGAGTTGCACATGACTTCAACAATATGCTCAGTGTAATCCTTGGTAACACTGAAATTATCATGGAAGATTTGGATAAAAATCAACCATTTTATCCTAATCTCCTGGAAATAGAGAAGGCTGCCAATCGATCAGTCGAGATCACTCGCCAATTACTTGCGTTTGCTCGCAAGCAAACCATTTTACCGAAGGTACTCGATCTGAACGAGACAGTAAATAGCATGCTCAAAATGATACAGCGACTCATAGGTGAGGATATTAATTTGGTTTGGCTGCCGGCAAAGACCCCTTGCCTTGTGCTAATGGACCCAACACAAATTGATCAAATTCTCGCCAA
>CAKZMA010000406.1 GCA_937127375.1 uncultured Coleofasciculus sp.
GTTCCTCCGCTTCGCTCCGGACTCCACTCAGCATGACAAATTCTACCTTAGACTACAACTTGGTATCAGCAGATTGAGAAGATGCGATCGCTTGTGTCTTAAACTGTGTAGAATAGCAAGTCCCAGAGCGTGTTGATCCATGATCAGAAGCCTAGCCATTGGAGAAGCGATTACGACGTTTCGTCAAGTTGAGGAGAAACTGGGGTTAACTTTGACTGAAGACAGCCAGTTTTTTACCGAATGGATGGCTGAATTACCGACATTGAGCGAAGCAGAGCAAGCTCGGTTAGATCAGGTGCGCCGCAACTATCTCTACCAAATTTCTGATGGGATTCTGCTGGAAGAAACGATTAAAATAGTCGTGCTTTCCCCATTGTTGGAGTTAGCCGGTTTCTATCAAGCACCTTACAAGTTCAGGACAGAGGTTTCGGTTGAAATTGAGGCACAAGGGGACAACGCAGAAATTTTACGGGGACGGATTGATGCGCTGGTGTTGCAGGACAAACTATGGATTGTTCTGATTGAAGCCAAAAAGACGACGTTTGATTTAGAGCTGGCGATTCCTCAAACCTTGGCTTATATGGCAGCGCATCCAGAGCCAAAACAACCGCTTTATGGTATGGTGACCAATGGTAGCAGCTATTTGTTCATCAAAACATTGGACAAGCAGTACGGGATTTCTGATCTGTTTGCCACGCGATCGCAATATCGTAACAATCTTTATGAAGTGTTGAGAATCTTGAAGCACTTGGGGCGTTTAATTTAGGGCTTTGTTTGTAGTAAGCACTTTAGTGCTCTAACGCATAGTTGGAGAGGGCTAAAGTTCCCTGACTACGAACCAAATCTAACCTTGCCTGCTAGACAAAACTTTCTCATACGCTGCTAATAGCTTAGGCGCTTGGTATCGCCATTCTAGACTCTCTTCCATGCGCCGTTGACCTTCAGCGCCCATCTGCTGTCTCCGTTCAGGATTCTCCAGAAGTTCCAAAATTTTCTCGGCAAAATCCACCTCATCATTGCCTTTAGCATAAACCGAGGCTCCCTCTGCCGATCGCCGCCCTTCTAGGAGATCAAATTGGACAATGGGTTTCCCCATCGCCATATATTCCATTATCTTATTCATCGTGGAGCGATCGTTGTAGGGCATTTTTTTGTCCGGGTTGACGCAAATATCACAACTGGAAAGGCGTTCTAACAGTTCCTGATCCGGAATCCGTCCGGTAAATTCGACGAATTCACTCACCCCCAATTCCTCCGATAAAGCTTGCAGCGTTTCAAACATCGGTCCACTCCCAATCAGCATAAATTGAATGTCTTGGCGTTTTTTTTCCTGAAGGATGTAGCGCACCGATTTGAGCAGATAGTCGATGCCTTCGGGTTCACCCATCACGCCAACATAGGCGACTAGGTATTTTCGTCCTTGACGATAGGCTGGGTTGGGTGGTGCAGGTTGAAAACGGGACAGATCGGGTCCACTGCGAACCACAAATACATCTTCTGGCTTTTTATGTCCTCGGGTTAGAGCAACCTCTCGGTAGGACTCATTGGTGGCAATGGCGATATCAGCCGTGGCAAAGGTTAAGCGTTCTGCCCAACGTAATCCATAATAAAAGATGTCCCGTCTTTCATATTTAGCTTCGTACATCTCCAGATTGATATCGTGGTGGTCGAAGATGACTCGCACTCCCCGAAATAGTTTAAACCATGCCGCGACTAGGAAGAGTAAGTCGGGGGGATTACAAATATGGACAATATCAAATCCTTGCTCCCGCCATACCCGATGGGCGAGGCGAAATTCCCAATAAACGGCTGTGCTGTATTCTCGTAGATACCCAGTGACTGAGCTGATATCCGGTGGCATTGGGTGGCGATAAATGTGAATGTTATCAATCACCTCATAGTCTTTTTCATAACCTTTGCCAATGGGACAAATTACTGAAACATGATAGCCCGCTTTTGTCAGAGTAGTCGCTTCCATCCATACCCGCCGATCAAAGGGAACGGGCAGATTCTCGACAATAATCAGTACTTTAGTCTGAGATTCCATGATAATAAAATTATGCACCTGATTAAGGTTTATAGTTTACCATTTAGCGGCATACGCTCTTTAATTGTTCAGCCAATTTTGAGCCAAAATAGTCTAAGTTATATTGGGTTTCGCATAATCGACGCCCTCGCTGTCCCATTTCCTGAGTTTCTTGAGGGTTTTCTAAAAGATAAGAGATGTCTTTTTGCCAGCCCGTGACATCCCCGGGTTCAACATATATGCCAATCCCCTCTTTTTCCACATCCAGACTAAATTGTCGATTCCTTGTCATTACAACGGCTTTTCCCATCGCCATCGCCTCTATCAAACTCATACAGCCAGTCAGGGTTACACTGTCTGTTCGCTCTGGCGGAATATCTAAGGGGATCGCCACCGCGTAAGCTTTTGTATACTCATTGACGAGTTCTGTAAAGGAAAGAACGGCAGAGTTGGCGGGATCATTGGGATCATAGTTAAGTTTGACATTTTCCGGAATGTTGGAAACAGTCGAAGCCGAATTAGCTGAACAATATATTTTTAAGGGATAGTGAATATGGGCAAAGGCTTGAATTAGGGTATTGTAGTCTCGATAAGTCTTGCCTAGACTTAAAATAAATTGGGGCTGATTGTCTGGGGATAAATCTTGATCGACTTGGGCATCTTTCTGCTTGAGGTCATAAAAAGCTAAATCGACTCCTAATTCTAAGACAATTAATTTTGATTCAGGAATACCAAACCAATCTCTGAGTCTATCCCGAATCACGCTACTTAGGCATATTAGTTTATCTTTGCCTTTAATAAATAAATCGACATAAATTCGACTCAATAAATTATTTTTAAATGAACGATGCATGATCGCCACAATTGGTTTTCTGTATAGTCCTAAACGTCTCAGGAATGTGAGTAACGATACATTGATATCATGACCTGAATAAACCAGATCATAATCAGACCGTTGGAATAGAATTCTCAGTTGCTGATCTAAATCACCTAAGATTTTAATTTGATTGCTGATTTGTTTTAATTTAGTATACTTCTCATGCGGTAATATATCGATATCAATGCCATATTTAGGCAACTCAGTCGCGCCAAAAAGACGATGCCCTGGATAGTTATGTTGTTCCCACTTCTGCCAAGCTTCATCCATAGGCGCACTACTGATAAAAAGTATCTTCATTATGATGAACTCGATTAGGGATCAATAATTTATGGGTAAAATAAAATAGCCCCAATTAAATTACTGAGTTAGGATTTTATCTAATTGACTTGCCTGAGTCAGCCAGCATTTATTTCGCGCTTCCTGTAGTTGAATAACTTTTTTTGTCAGTTCGTCTTTCTTTACCAAAGCGTCTTGACAACCTTGGGCGATTGACTGGGGATTAAGAGAATCTACATAGATCGCTCCCTGATAAAACAGGGTTTTCAATAGATTCGTATTAGAAATCACCATTGGCTTGCCAGCGCCAACTGCCTCATTCGCTACACTCAGTTGGATTCCCTCTAATGTGGTTAACCCTAAAACAGCATCGGTTGTACAGAGTAAGCCGTCAAATTCTGTCTTAGGCAGAAAGCCTGCTAGGTGAACATTAGTCGGTTTCTCACTTAAGTCATGGATACCTTGAGCGCGATTGGCATTGCCAGTGAGGACAAAGGTAATTTCAGGAACTAAACGAGCAGCGGCTAAAATTATCTCAATGGGTTCGTCTCGGTTAAATGAGCAAGGAGACAAAATCCACGGATGAGGAAAATTAGAGTGACAGGATACTTTATTACAGTCGATGAGTGCAGGTCGAGTTTCGAGAACATAAAGGCGTTCCTGAGTCACTCCCAGTTCTAGGACTTGTTTCTCGACCCAATCATTGTGTACGA
>CAKZMA010000407.1 GCA_937127375.1 uncultured Coleofasciculus sp.
TGAGAAATTGGTGACAATTCCACGGCAAGACATCGTGTTGTGCGATATTGTCAAAGCTGAACTCTATTACGGTGCCTATAAAGGTACTCGCCTGGAGAGTAATTTGGCGTTATATCGGGAGTTTTTCAGCGAGTTTATCAGTCTTCCGTTTGATGGTAATGCAGCAGAAGTCTACGGGCGTATCCGGGCGCGACTAGAAGCTTTAGGGACTCCTATTGGTCCGAATGACCTTCAGATTGCAGCAATTGCTCTTGCCAACAACTTAATCCTAGTCACCCACAATACCCGCGAATTTAGTCGTGTCGAAGGGCTACACCTGGAAGATTGGGAGTTGTCTGTGTGAAGTGTTCGCCACTGTCGCCGCCGGAGATGCGATCGCACGGACTCTTTATTTGTACGACAACGAATCTCAATCAATTTTGTCCGGATTTTGTGATTGAATTGCGTCTCAGAATGACAATATGGAACCTTTACAATAGAATGACAGGGCGACTGGAGATGAGGAGCGATCGCGATAGCTTAGCCAGAGAAGTCTAACCCTATAGCAGTATCCTCTCGCGTAGTTACAGTACAAATGTTCTAAAGGACTCCTGATAAAGCCTCCATTTCTAATGTGTAAATACGCCAGCGCGTAGCGCTATACCTGATGATATGTGCGAATGAGGCGGAGAAACCCTCATTAATCATGGGATCACACCAACAACTGACAAAGATTACAAGCTAGCTTCAAACAACTGATCAACCGAAAACGCCTTGTCCCCTAATTACTCTGGGAACTCTTTTTTAGTCGGTTCTCCAACTTCTCCACTCCCAAAATTATCTATCATGAAATCTTTAAAAGCTTCAGCACGTTCAAGGGTAGCGAAAGAAGCAACCTGTATAGCTAGATTATCTGTTTTTTCCCTGGTCTTTTTCCAAGCATCTTCACAAAAACTTGAAGTGACTTTAATCAAATTATTCTCGCTGTAATCAATGTAAACAGGATAGAAATTTACAGGATATACATTTGGGTCTTTGGGCAAAGAATCACCACATACAGCTTTTGGAAAAGATTCCTTATAAAAGGGATTTTCTATTTGACCTGGATTCACTGGTAAATTTTCTGATGGTTTTCTTGAGTTATTTGGTTGCTGTGGAGAAGTTGGAGCTTGCACTATATCAGGCTCAGACAGATTTGACTTTATAGTCGTTGCTACAACGATTATCAACATCAGTAAGCTTCCACCCCCTACAGCAAGTAACCAAGGAAGAATTTCTGCCCACCGCAAAGCAGATTTCAAAAGACTTGAAATAGTTTTTACTTCATTATCTGAAACATGACTCCACTTCCGAAGAACAAAAGTCATCATATCCCGACGTAATTGGTAATGCCAAAACGCTTTAGGCAATAGGTTACTGATAGCTGGGCGATAGCGCTCTGCATTCTTTGTTGCCAACCATGGCACTAATTTGTTGAGATATAAACCCGATTTAGGTTGACTAACAATAACAGGATCAACCCAACTCTCTCTTGAGTACAATTCTTGCTTTGATTGTCGGTCTTGTATCTCCTGAATTTTTTTCTCTTCTTCTTGATCTAGCACCTCATAAAACTTCACTTCTGTGTCTTCTGCAACTTGTTGAGCCACAGGTTTTGAATTATCCTTTAGCCAACGAAACATTGCCTCTTCTACAGCAGTTCGAGGACGCTGATTGAGATCCCTCCAAATCGAGTAGCGATGACCGTTGATTTCAATCTCATCATCCCCATTTGAAAGGTTTTCACGCTGTTTTAGATAAGTTTCACCTAGTATATAGACGATTTCTTTACGCTCATTGGATTTGACCTCAGCAACTAAATCCTGTAACAGATCTTCGATTTGCTCAAAGTATCGGATGGTTAGTAATTTAATGGCAATTAAAACAACTTGGCGGATGAAAGAATATCGTTCGCGTTGAAGGATATTTCGTAAGCAGTGAAACCCTTGGTCAGGGGTAAATGGATTAATTCCTTCATCATACCGAATTTGCCCATAAGTTAATGCTACAGTTCCTAGCAAACAATTATATCGTGTAATTTTTATACCAGTAAAATTTATGGATCTACTTGTTGAGCATTCGCGGCTCCACAACTCTAGCGTTCTCAGAACTTCTTCAGGATTTTGTTGGTAAGCGAATGCCAAACTACTGCTAATTGCTGGAATTAAGTTTGGTTGCAGTGTAAGGTCATGAAGCATATCGCGCAATTGGACGAGATGCAATGATACCACTATAGGTAAGGTATGGTAACCAAAGCGATCGCGGACTAAATTATTTGGATCTTCTGATAGCTTTTTCAGTAAGTCATACAGTTTTGGGTGAAGTTGATTAGGAGGATCGTATAGAGCCGCGTAACTAACTGTTAGAGCAATGGTAGCCCGAATATAGTCTTGTGGCTCCTTCGTTTTTTCTTCATCCTGATTGGTCAGGATGCTTTTTAATTGGCTAATTAGACGTTGATCATTTTGCCAATTGTGAAGCGTTTCAAATAGTTCCTGTTCACGGCTACAGTTTGGGTCACGCCAGCGTGCCATTGCGTAGGCAGCTACTGCTTGAACTTCTAGTTCTTCATCTGCAGCTAAATGGCGTAAGGTGTCTTGTATAGCAGTAGGAGAAATCCAACCAATATCGCTTATAGCTTCACCTAAGACAAGGCGAATTTGCTCACATCTTGCTGAAGTTCCATATAATTCCTGTTCAAAAGACCTATTAGCTACCGAATTCTGAACTAGAGTTTCTATTGTAGCTAGTGCAGCAAGGATTTGCCTGCGATGACTAGACCAGGCTACTTTAAATAACATTCGGCGTTGTTGGGGAAAGCAACCTTCAACTTTTGCTCGATCAGTCTCTGTGTTGATCAGATTTAAGTTGAAAAAATTGCGGAGATTATCTAAATCGCAGTAATCAAGAGCGCGTAAGGATGGATCACGCTTCTGCCAAACGTTTTCTACAATTTCTTCTAGCGCCGCAAAAAACTGGTCATCAAGTAAACCTTCAAAAAAGTTTAATCCTAAAGCCAGTAATTGTTCGCGGGAATCCAAGATTTGATAGAACCACTTATTTAATGCACTTTCGTTATTTTTAATTTCTTTGATCAATTCAATGACTTTTGTTTCCTGGGGTAATTCCTGGTTTTTATCAAACTCTTTAGCCAGAAGTTGTACAAAACGAGCAATTTTGTCTGGAGTCTGTAACTGTTGAGCAACTGTGTGGACTGTCAAATTTCCAATACGTTGATCTTCAGGTTCAATATTTTCATTCAGCCATGCCTGAGGTTCAATATTTTCATTCAGCCATGCCTGCTTTAAAGATTCAGTCGTATTATTCAAAGCCTGAACAAGAGCCTTAACTAAACTGTTTTGAGCATAAAGTTCTGCCCCTGACAAGTTTTGCCAGAATTCAGTTGCCTCTGGAGATAGCTTCCAACTTTCAATCGGTATATCTGTGGTTATTATGACATAATGCTGTCTCGAAACAGCCATCTTATGAATTCGGGATAAATCATAGCCAATATTTTGAGGTGAAACCTGATTTAAAATAAAAATTGTGGTTTCTTCAGTTTTTTGGAGTTCCACCTCAATACTTTGTGGCTCAGAACTGCGCTGCCACTCTAAGATAGGTAGTTTTTCATATCCACTGTTGCTAATATGCCATGCCAAGTACCTCGCTAAACTAGGCTTATCGATATCATTTCCCCCACCGAATACCACCAGTCGTTTTTCTTGAATAGCTCCGAAAAATTTTTGAATGATACCCTGACTAGGGCTAACAAAATTAGGAGACTCAAATTGTTCCAGGCTTGGCTCAAAAAAGTCAGGCTTTTGTAAATAATTATTTTGAGTAGTATTGCCTATGTTAAAAGTGCTGCTAGGACTGTCACTGACTTCAAAATTTCCGAAAGAAGCTCCTCTCTGTTCATATACAAAGGTAGGTTTATTACTCATGATTTTAGCTTCCTTAATTTAATTTGGGAGAGAGCTTGGCTTTTCTCTCTCAATTTTGAGTAGTGTTTCCTATGCTGAAGGTGCTACCATGACTGCCAGTAACTTTCACGTCTCTGAAAGATGCTCCTTGCTGAACCTTCTCACTAGCTGAGCGAATTTTTCTTTCCGACTCAGATGACTGCCTTTCCTCTGTCAGCTTATTAATGTCGAGCTTTGCTAAGATTTGGAAAGCAAAGGCACTAGCGTGTCGTGCAGCAATTTTTTGAAATCCAGCATCATCGACTTTGCTCTTATCCTCAATCAGATCTGAGATACCACGAATAATTAAGGCATTGATTTCCGGGTTGGCGCGGAGAGCTTTAAGAACACCGTGGCTCTCCATCTCTACTGCTAGCGCATCACCATAATTTTGACGTAGCTGCTGGTAAACTTCAGAATGGGTTGAAGCCACTACTTTGTCACCTGCGGCTATAGCTCCAACCCAAGCTTCCGGTTCCAAGTCAGATCTAGAACCTTGAATCCTCTGTAACCACTCTTCCTTTCTAGCCTCAGCCTTAGCTCGCTGTTCCAAAGGATAGCTGACTTGGCTAACATTAGGTCTTGGCTGGAAAGTTTCGACAACTTTTCCCGACTCGTACCCATAAACTTTCGTCGCGGCTACCACATCACCAAGTTTGACATCCTTGAGTCCACCTGCTACCCCAACGAATAGGATAACGTTCGGCTTAAAATAGTCGATGGCTCGTTTAGTTTCTACAGCCACTTCAGCAATGCCTGCACCCATTTCGACAATTCCAACTTGCCATGAGCCACCATTGGATGAGAAGTTTCCTCGTTCGTAGATGGTTCCTTCCAGGTGCGTTTCTTCCTGAAGATCGCTCAAGTGAGCGCGAACTGCTTTATATTCGACAGGAATAGCCGTGAGAATAACAGCAAAAGGGATCATGACAATCTAACTGTGGAGAGGGTACTAATGAAATTGTCTATGAATCCCATGTTATCCCGAAGTTATCCCAAACGAGAACTGGTTTGTTTAACGAAATATTAAGCAGAGGCAGAAAAATCATGACTAGAACCTCCCCAGATGAGTTTAAAGCATCCCTAGAACGTATCCTGAAGCGATACCAGGGTGCTATCGCGATTATTCTCTTTATCATCGGTTTAGGGTTGCGTATACTTGCCATAGACAAAACTGATGCTTTCTGGAAAATCACCGGAGATTTAGGGACGTTCTTAGCAGCTGCCATAGCCATTCCCTTTATTTACGAAAGCTCAATTAGAGCAGTAGACCGTCAAATTTTCCTCAGTGACTTGGAAAATACTCTAGAAAAAAAGCTGACCACAACTCAAAATAATTCACCTAGAGTTTATGAAATTGGGAGGCTACCTTTGCAACAAAAAGTGGCGTTTCTCCAAGAAGCGAAACGAGAGGTGGTTCAAATCGGCGTCGCTTTAAGTAGTTTTTCTAGTTATTTTGAGCAGAGACCAGTCTCAGAGTTCAAACAGCCTGTAATGGAATTACTCCAAAGAGGCATAAATTTCAAAATATTAATTCTCGATCCCGACAGTGAAATAGCTAAAAACTATGCTAATGATAGAGGAGAGCCAAACTTAGTAGACAAAATACGTCGATCTCTCGTCACTTTAAGCCACTTGAGAGATGAGTTTAGAGCAGCGAGTTTTCCCGGTAGTTTTGAACTTTATCTTTATTCCCACTTTCCCTATGGCAATGTGATTATGGTTGATCCAGAAGAGGAAGGTGGATGTGCATTTATATCTCATTATCTGCACGGAACCAAAAGAGCAGATACACCTGTTTTTGAAGTATACAAGTCATCCAACCCCATACTTTTTGAAAAATACCGCTATTTTTTGATAAAAATTTTGGGAGATAGTAGAAAATTATAGTTGTTATAACCCGCCTTCGCGGGTTTTGTCTGTGTAGCTGCGGTTTAAACCGCCCAGCTTGATGAATGGAGATTTACTGGCTTATAAACAGCCGCTCCTCTAATTCAATATCGCTAATACCCAGCATTTCCGCTACCCGTCGCAGGGATAATTTGT
>CAKZMA010000408.1 GCA_937127375.1 uncultured Coleofasciculus sp.
TGCTCTTGGTAAGGAACCTCTTCCATAACTCACGTTGCTCTCAGTACATTTGGGTGCTTGGCGGTTGAAACCGCAGCTAAACAAACAAAACCTGCCTCCGCAGGTTAAATAAGTGTTGATTTTTTGTTAGTCCGCGCAGGCGGACTTCGTTTTTGTAGCCACGACTTCCAGTCGTCAGGGCTTAAGTTGACACCCATGATCGCTCCGGCTCACCAACAGTGTTACACTCAAACTGAATTTCATCATCTACTCAATTCCACAGGTTTTGAAATTCACCAGGCAACGAAGGTACGTTTTGGATTAGTCTGGGGGTTAATCGTAGCGACGGCTAACTACAACAGATAATGTCAGAATGCAGATGTAGACCAACACTCCCAGCCATCCCCAACTTTGAAAAATTCTTTCTCAATCATGGAGATTATGGCTGCTCAGACTGAAGGATTTTACCGTCGTCCTTTGCCAGAATCCTGCATTGTCTTCTCCTCAACTGAGGGGAGGCAAATTTTTCGTGAAGCATTGGAACTGGGAGGAATGGAAGGATACTTTGCCCTTGCTGAACAGTTTCATACCCAAGCCGAACCTGCTTTTTGCGGTTTGGGAACAATGGTGGTTGTGCTGAACGCGCTGGCAATCGATCCGGGACGCATCTGGCGAGGGGTATGGCGCTGGTATGGTGAGGAAATGCTGGACTGCTGCCGATCTCTCCCAGTGATTCAGGAAACAGGCATTACCCTGGATGAATTCGTCTGCATCTCTCGTTGTAATGGAGCAAAGGTGTCCGCTTACCGTTATACCGAGAGGAGCTTAGACGAGTTCCGGGAGGATATTCAACAGACTACTTCTACAACGCATGGTACTCACATGGTTGCTGCTTACAGTCGCAAAGTTTTGGGACAAACTGGAGATGGGCATTTTTCACCGATTGGGGGCTACCATCCACAGCGAGATTTAGTGCTTCTACTCGATGTGGCACGATTCAAATATCCACCACATTGGGTGCCATTACCGCTTCTATGGCAAGCCTTTGAACCACTTGACCCGGCAACAAATCGTAGTCGAGGCTATATTCTATTACAGAAAACAGAAGAGTTATATGAAACCTTCTTTCATGTTGCTCTCAATCCACAACAGTGGTGTGCAATAGCAGCCCCTTATTTTGCAGACAAATTACCCGTTTTGCTAGAGAAATCTAACTCTTTGGATGAAGTAGTTATAGCACTTATGCAGCATCTTCCAGTTGAGTTCGCATCACTTTTACAATCATCTACTCATTTAACGGATATGTTTCCAGCATTGCGAGAAGCGATTCAAGCCAATCCGTTGTTTGCCATCGTTCAGGAAGTTGTGTCTAGTCAACAGTATCAGGTGGCGATCGCAAAACAATGGAGTTTACTAGATAAAGCCGGGGATTTTACATGCTTAAAAATAAACTTTGCCGAGTGGCTAACGATATTGTTACTTGCCTGTCCTCAAACACTGTATAAAGCACTAAAACCTGAATTACAGACTTGGATCAATCCAGTTCGCAATCTAGCCCAATGTCCTGAACCACTCAATCGAGAAGTTACCCGATTGCAAGAGCAAATGTCCGCATTACAGGAATTTTGCTCTATTTCTGGCTGAGTTTATTTCGGATGAATAACATTCTCATGTTGAAGGATAAAATGCGATCGCTCAATCAGATTGCAAACTGTGAATCTAGCAGTCACACTTCACTCTCCAAGCATTGGTCGTACCTGCAATCTCTAGAAGTTCCAATTAGAACCTGCAATGATTAGCCTTTATTTGATTACAACCTGTAGCTTATGTCGCATACATAGCGGTCTAAGGGCAAAATGTAGCGGTGGCAAATAGCCTCGAACTCAACACCAGTGTTTTGCGACCGTCCGCTACCATGACATTTTAGACAGCACCAATCCCAAGATCATAAACTTATAGCAACCGCCACAACGGTTAGGACACTAGGCATGGCTCAAGACAATACATGGCATTCATCTTAATGTCCTAATGACCCTAGCGACTGCTATACTTCACGCTTTGTAGTACTTACTGCTAAATCCTACAGATAGCGGTGCACCCTCATACTGACAAGATACACCAATCTTTAACTTTCTCTTGTGATCGTAGTAGGTGTGAAAGTGTGTCTGTTTGCGGGCTAGTTCTAACTCAGATGGGTTAATACTAAATACTCCTAAAATTGCCTCAGAATCGAACGGGCGGTTTGGACTCCAAGGCGCAGTATTTTTTAATTTAACATCCACATAGTTAATGAAATTTCCTTCTGCTTCTAACATCATGTTAGCTTGCTCAGAGTCAACGATGATATTGCCTACTTCATTGGGCTGACCACCAACGACTTTTGCAACATCTGCAATAGGCATTCCAATATACTGGAAAGGACGGTGGAAAGGTACTCTCAACACATGCAATCCATAATTAACAGCCCTGTTTACTGCATCTCCAAGCGTCAATGTCCCAAGATAATCACCATTTTTAGGAATAGCAGATGCCTGTGAACTAACTATCGAAGCCATTTGGCTTGGTAAGGTGTGTATATCTTGCTCAAAACAGTTTTCGATAGGAACTTGAATTGAAACTGTTTGTTGCTTTTGCCATTTTTTATTGAGTGAGTGAATAAAATCTTGAGGGAAGCACCAATAAAATACCTTATTTTGACAGTCAACAACAATTAAAAATGTTGGATTAGGCTGAAGCAACCAATAATTGAGGGTTGTTACTTTGATGGGAACTGTGATTGAATTACCTTCTAGTTTTGCTTCTTCTTTCCCTTTACATTGAATATTAAATAATTTCCCGGTCGGGTATTCTCCCTCCATGATTTCACAGATGAAGTCGATGCCGAGATCGCTATCTTGAGGAACAGGAATAACGTTGCAAAATTCGACAAAGACAGACCTCAGGAGATCAGCAGCACTTACACCAATCTTTTGAGACTTAGTACGTTTGGGTAACTTAGTCATTACAATGCTAGAGATTTTCCCACAATCTTAACTCAACTGTTATTTGGAGTAGTGTAGATTGGGCGATCGCACCAGGGTTCAGGTGGAGAAGCACAGATGAGTGTTGGGTTTCATCCTTCAACCTAACTGACAAGATCGGGCGATCGCTGGCGATTTGCTAGTATTCCTGCAGGGGATATTGAGGAGGGTTTTGCCCAACGCCCGATTCCAATTTTACAGATGCCCCATGAACTCCTACCGCTTCAGTTAGGTTTAGCCTCAACAGTAGCTATTCCTGGAGTTGTGATTGATGGGGGACGCCAGTCGATGCCGTTAGCGCGTTGGCTGCAAGAGGTGCAACCTGTAGCGCTTCACTATATTCCCGGTGCGCCAGATGGGTTAATTTTAGAGGCGGGATTAAGCGAACGCTGGGTAATGGCAACCTTTGAGGATAAAGAGGTAGCGGCGGCGGCGAGGTTGTATGAACAACGTAAACAAACCAGTCAGGGATTACATTTTTTGTTAGTGCAACCGGATGATTCGGGAATGACGTATACCGGATTTTGGTTGTTGATGGTTGATTGATTTTTCTCATCTACCATTCTGAGCTTTTCTTGTAGCTGAGATATTATTCGCGTAAAATTTACGCAAATCTATTGGCTTTGTCCAAAGTCCAAATCGTTATCAACCCATTTTTATTGCATTAGACAAAATAGAGAGCGGGATAAGCTTATCCTAATCAATCAAGGCTAATATGATTGCTATTGGGATTACTTTCTAGGTAGTAAACGATAATCTCATCATCTTTTTGAAAGCGATATCTCCTATTATTTGAAATAGTTTTTATGCCTCGCCAAGTCGTGCCGCGCTCATCTGCAAATATATAATGTACGACATGAATAGTTGTCCGCGTACCATATTTTCCGGTTATGGTTTTAACATCAATATCAATAACTTTGCCAGTAGTGCGCTTTCCATGAGCCTGAATAAATGTTTCTGACATCAATGAACTGCTCAATAATAAAAATGCAATAAATACAATTAATAGAATTACAATAATTGATTCCATAAGTAGTTATTATCTCCCAAAAACGTAATCTTGGTATGTCAACAAAAAAGTCAAACTCGTTCCCAGTTCAAATCCTCGAATAGATAGTTGTTTCATGTTTTCGTTCCATAGTAAGTGAGCATCTTCTGGTCGTAGTAATAAATAAGTAAACAGCAATTTCCAACAATTCCAGCGCAGACATTGCCAAGCATTTTGAAGGTCGTAAAATAAGATTAAACTTTCTGCGGCAAAAATGCGAAATGGATGCAGAAAGCGAGGTGGATAAGCTGCCAGTTTCTGAAGCGCTCCTAGGATAAAATTGAAGATGATAAATAGCAGGGGCCAACTTAACCAGACGTAATTTTGAGTTGTTAAACTAATCGAAATTGCCAGAGGAATTAAGATTAAAACTGTGCCTAAACGAGATGGACAACTGTAATATAAACTAATCCAATTACGTCGCTTTAGATAAATATCACCGCGACTCCAGCGAGTAAGGCGTTGTAATACTTGGGGAAGGGTATTCCAGGTTTCAGTGGAGTGATAAACCACAGCTTCCGGACAAGTGTGCATCATATACCCTTCGTGATACAGACGATAGCCTAATTCTGCATCTTCTCCCCCAATGGGTTGCGGACAGTTTTCGTCAAAGCCACCGAGTTGTTTAAAAATGGTTTTGCGACAGGAAAAGTTATTACTCGGACCCCAAACAATTTGCGTAGGGAAATCCGCGATCGCGAAAGCATCCAGATAAGGTGTAAGTTCAATAACGTGCCATAACCAGGTTTGCGGCCCCTTAAACTCGGTTTTGCCAATTACTGCAACCACTTCGGAATGATGGTGATAACAGTCGCAATGACGCTGGAGTAATTCTGGGGTCGCGATACAATCGGAGTCGATAAAACAAACAATAGGATAACGGGCGTTTTTTGCCCCTAAATTGCGTTTGGTGGTGACTGGACCGGACTGCCAACAATAGTTAAAATGATGGCGATCGCAAGCGGCTTTGATACGTTGCGCGTCTGGGGTAGGACTGTCATCCATCACCCAAACCTCGGTCGGAATATCGCAAAATGCCTGACTGGTCTTCAGAGAATCCAGTAAGGTTTCACACATCTGAACTCGTTTGTAAGTGGGAATAACCACTGATAAACCCGATTCAATCAAGGATTGAGATTCAGACATAAGCACTTTGCTGAAAATTCAAAGTTTCGCGGGCGGCTTGGGCAACAGCAGTGGCAGAATTACAGCTTGGCTGCCATTCTAACATCTTAATTTTGCTGAGATCGCAGCGCAAATGGGGAACATCCCCCCGCCATCCCCGTTGACCTCCTGTGGTTTGATAGTCAATCTCTGATGACCCCACGACGACTTCAGCGACAATTTGGGCGACTTCTAAAGCGGAAATATAATCTTGGTTGCCGACATTGTACACTTCACAAGTCTTTCCCAGAGGGCGTTGGGCTGTGGTAAGCATGGCAGCAACAGAATCTCGAACGTGGAGATAATTGCGCTGTTGCTGACCATCTCCAAGAATTTCTAGGGTTTTGGGATTTTTTTGTAACTTTTCGACAAAATCTCGCACAATCCCATAACTCATACGAGGACCGATAATGTTGCCAAAGCGTAAAATCGTCCCCTGAATGCGGTTGAGGTGATGATAGGCACTAATAATACCTTCTCCGGCTAATTTACTTGCCCCATAAGGAGAAATCGGTAACAAGGGACCGAGAGATTCTCTGAGAAGGGGAGTCTGAGGTTCGCCATAAACTAACTGACTCGAAGCGTAGACAATCTGAGGCACATTTTGGTCGGCCATGGCTTGCAATAGCGTCCAGGTGGCTTGGATGCCGTGTTGTAAATCCACTTCGCGATCGCGCAGGCTTTGACGACTGTTAGAATTAGCAGCAAGGTGAAAAACGATGCTGTGACTTGTTAGGCTTTGATTGAGTAATGCTGCATCTCTCAAATCGCCTGCAATGCAACGACAACCGGGATGATTTTGTAGTGTCTGATGCCAAGGTTGCGACCCGTGGCGATTGCAATCGTAGAGAGTAACTCGATAACCTTGTTGTAATAAATGTTCGGCGAGATGACCCCCAATAAAGCCAAGACCGCCAGTAATAAAAATGGGTTTATAATCGTCATTCATGCGCTTATTTTCACTGCCGTTGCTCTCATTCTAAAGGAATTTTTCTGATTAACCCTTTTTTTTGAAAAAATAGTTAGGATTTTTAATGATTAACTCATAATCGGGATAATTTAACACTTTTTTGACTACCTCGCAAACATCCCAACCAGAACCATCAGCAGAGTCATCAAATAATAAATAACCCCCCGGAACGAGAAAGCGATCGCAATGGCAAAAATCTTGATAAGCTTGACCATAGGAATGATCGCCATCAATGTAGGCAAAACCAATACCACCCCCCAAGGTAATCGAGCGTCCGAAAACATCCGATAAAGACTGATTCGCAGCCCAAGCCTCGAAAAAGCGATCGGAAAATAGCTCTAAAAGATAAGGTAGATCGAAATTACTAAAATATTCAAGATTGTGCAGACATCGACTTTTGATAAATTGGCGTAATTCCTTGCTGGATAAAGGTTTCGCGGCAGGTAAATCTTCGCGCATTGTATCGTTCATATCTACAAAATACCAAGGATCGATGGTTATTAGCCGATTTTGGCGTTGATAAAGCGCTTTATAATAAGTCATCGCATTTGCAGATAAACCGCCATAAGTGCCAATTTCAACAATCGGGTAAGAATCGGGTAAATTTCTGATAGCAAAATCAAAACAATAGAGATTTCCTGGCTCTAAAAAACCGATATTCATGCGGGTTAACCAGGTGATATATTCATCAGAAATATCAATAACTTTTTCTCGTTGCCAAACTAAACTGAGAGTATTAAAAAAAGAAAACATTTTGGTATTTTGCCTAAAATTATAAAAGCATTAACTTGGTAGACCTACACTGAAATCGCGTCCAATTAGGGATCGAAAGAAAAACTTATAGCATCTGCTAGGGTAGGGGCGAGGAAGTATCAAGCCAATAAAGGGTTTCACAAGCCTGAATTAGTGCATCTCGTCGAACATTGACTTGGGGAAACCAACGAACGTAATGCTTAAAGCGATCGCCCCTGGATTCTAAATCGTGACAATATAATGCTTCTTGGGCTTTCCAAATGGTGATATTCGCGGCCAAAAGTTCGTAAATCGCTGCTTCCCACGTAGGAACGTGGATATCTGCTTGATGTCGGGTTAATTTGGAGTTTAGGGCGCTTTTGGCCCGAGGGGCTTGGGCGAGAGTGGCAATAATATCGAGGGTTTGGGTTTTGTAGAGGCGTTGCGCTTTTTCTTCGTCTTGGTTTTGGTTTCGCAGACACCATTCTTTGATGGTTAAAATACTGAGGCGATCGCTGAGTAACCCAACAGTATTCAAACCCACAAATTCGGGAGGGGTTTGGGGGGGGGGATCGGGACGATGAAGGGATTGTAGGGTCGCGATCGCCTCCTCGCGATAATCATCTAATGCTGCCTGTAACTGGGACTGAGACGACCAGCGATCGCCGACCTGTTGCAAAAAGCTGTAGTAAGCCGCAGCAAGCTGACGAAAATACTCAAAGCGTTGGGACATGGCGATTGTGGGTGTGCAAACACATTTTCAAGTGATTCGAGCAAGCGGTTTCGATCTCTTGGTTGTGATCGTCTATGCGTCCCCAACGCCTCAACCAACGTCGTTCCGCATTAAAAACTCCAAAGTGTTCGTAACCTCGCACCCGAGACATCCGTGCAAAAATCAACGGATTGTAGAGATCGAAACCTGCTACTGAACAGTCACATAATTGTACAAAATGACAGCCAAAGACGAGGGCTACTTCTGCTGATCCCGATGCTGGTGCAGCATGAAGTAAGGAATAATTAGCGACGTTCGCGATCGTTTTTAAATCGCGATGGGGTGACTGAAACCGGATTGTATTTTCAGGTAATTTTCGCGGATAAAAATCCGAAATGACAACGAATTTTATGCCCAGTTTATCCGCCCAATTTTTAAAGAGTTGAATGTGCCACGGTTGCGTATTGCGTTGGGGATTGTGGCGATCGTGACGGTCAAATAAGGAAATATAATGTCCTTCAACCAAGGGAGAACCCACATCAAAAGTCGGTTGGGTTCTAGCGAGTCGATTGACTGCTAAATGCCAATAGCGACCATATTTTTTTTGAAACTTGAGTTTCGCGAAATAATAGCCATTAGAATAGCCTCCTAGGGTCATACCGCAAGACACCCAATAAGGACCTAATCGCGCTTTAATATTGGGGAGTTTTGGGAGGGCGCGATCGTGGTCATTTCTGGTGAGCCAGTTAAAGCGATTTTCTCCTGTGGTAAAGCGATTTTTATTCCAATCTGCTTTGATTTTAGGGCTAACTAACTCAATTTGATCGTGTGAAATATTGCTATAAAGAATACCGCAACCCTCCCAAGTTAAAGCAATCACGCGGCAATAATTATGATGTTTATCATAAAATTTTCCGCCTAAAGATTGTGACAATAAAACTTCATTGCCCATTTCTCCTGAGATAAAATCAATAATTGCTTTTGGCTCGTCAATTCCTGCGGTAATTTCGTATATTTCAGCTAAGGTATGGGCAATGTATTGCGTCATAACTGATTCGAGGTGGAATTATTAATAATTATAGTGGTTTTCAAGTTGATAGACTACAGTAGCAGCAGCGAATAAACCATCCAGACAGCACAGCGCCTGCCTGTGATTGTAGAACATCTGTGCCGATGCGATGCGGATATCATCGCGCTACAAGAAGCAACGCCACCCCTACTAGACGTGTTGTTAAAACAGGATTGGGTACACTCTTACACCATTTCCGAATCCCCAGCAGGACAAACTCTAAAGCCCTATGGTGTTTTGCTCCTATCACGACTGCCGTTTACGCTAGTTGAGCATCAGTATTCAGCGCACAAGCGGGTGATGGTGGGAACCTGGCAGATTAACGGGCGATCGCTACATTTAGCCGTCGTGCATC
>CAKZMA010000409.1 GCA_937127375.1 uncultured Coleofasciculus sp.
ATGACTCAGTACGGACGGCGGCGGCGGCTGGAATAAGTGCGATCGTACAACCTGGGGGAAGTTTACGGGATCAAGATTCGATTCAGGCGGCGAATGAATTGGGGTTGGTGATGGTACTGACAGGTAGGCGTCACTTTTTGCATTAACTAACAGGCTATAAATTTAAAGCGGGACATGCTAGTTGAGATGAGGTTTTAGGTTTTAGGTTTTTGAGCCTCTCGTAACACTTAACACCTTCTCACAGATCAATGTCCTGCTTTGAGTTGGGGCTACAGTTTTGGTGTATGCGTTCAGCCATCTCTAAGTCTCATGCTCAAGAACTGAGCTTGCTATTTCATTTACCAACCTAATCACTTCTCTCTTATTGGTTGGCATATCTACGCTATTAACCTCAAGCACATAAACATCGTCGGCAAAACTGCTTATTACTTGCTCTGTAAATCTCTTGTTAAACTCATGCCAAAGTTGGTGATGTCTGATATAGTCTGGTGAGACTTTAAGCCGCAAACTGCCCCGTAAACTCAATCAATTTGTCAACCTATTTTTTAGGGCTAAGGTTCCCTGACTACGAACCTACCCGAGTAAAGCTACAATAGTGCAATAGAAATTACCACAACAATCCCCCATGAAAGTTAAAGGAATTATACGCGGCAAAACTATAGAGCTATTTCAAGAACTTCCCGTGCCTAATGGCGTGGAAATTTTTATTGAAATTCCTGATACTACTTTATCGAACCCTGACCCAAATTGGCAACAGCTACAAGCCATTATTGGCGCATGGAAGGATGATCAAGAAATCGGAGACATTTTTGCTCAGATTGATAGAGAACGCCATGCTGACTTGGGTGAACCGATAGATTTTGATAATTTCAACTAACTATTCAGATGTACTTGCTTGATACAAATATCTGTATAGCGATTATTCAGGGAAACCCATCGGCGATCGCTCATTTTCAGCAAAAATACCAGGACTGTTATCTGGTAACTCTAGTTCTTGGAGAACTCTATAAAGGCGTCTATTGTTCGAGTCGAGTTCAGCAAAATCTGCTGATTGTTGAACAATTTGCCAACCAACTGCCTAAAATTAACTTCGATGAGAATGCCGCTATCGAATTTGGCAAAATTCAAGGTGAACTCAGACAAATCGGTAGACCAACTGGACAAATTGATGCACTCATTGCCGCCGTTGCTCGTTCTCGGTCTGATTGTTTAGTAACTGATAATATGCGTCATTTTGTCAATATCCAAAATTTACACCTTGAGAATTGGTTAGTCCCTTAAACGATAGGAAATGGCAGAATATCGGATGGGCAAGACTGATAAACCTGGAAACGCTTCTATTCTCAGTTGGTGGCTCTAGACTACCCGACAGACTATAGAGGGAGCGATCGCATTCACTCTTCTCTATTCCCCAACCTAGCGCTAACGGCTCAACAGGTACTAAACGGTAATGTTAAAAATTGATGTTCAGTAAATCAGCATCCCCAGGTTGAGGTAATCGGGGCTTAGATGGGCGAGTTGGAGTAGAAGGCGGCGACGGCTGCGGGTTGGGTGTTGACATTTGAGGATCGGGGCGATTGGGATTATAAATGCTAACTAAAACCTCAATCAACTCCTCTCGCTGCTGGCGAGTCAGCTTTTCTATCGCGGCGCGATCGCCTGACATCGGATTTTCCGTTAACGTGCTACTACCAGGATAGTCAGATTCATTGATATACTCATTCGCCCCAAGATAGTCAGCCAGCGTCAACTTCCAATCAAACCGATAATTAGGAAGACGTCTTTTCTCATACAGGTGATAACGAATCAGACGACTTACCAATGTACTCTCTAAATTGACTTCGCCCGTTTCATTGGTGACATACTGGTTTTCTTTGGGAAAATCGGGCAACTGTTCATAAACTTGACGCCAAGTATCCTGCGATCGGATTAATTGGGCGCTGGCGGGTTGGGAACTTATAATTGACAAAACGGGGATAGTCCTAATCCCCGCTTTGCCCCAGCACAAGCTGATACTCGTCAGAATGGCAAGGGTGAACAGCACAAAGTAGCGCGTCGCCTTACCCTTCCGTTTCAGTTGGATCATAGTGAATAGGATGATATAGCTGTCGCCATAAAGATTACTCCCTCTCTGGTAGAAGATTACCTATTTTCCTCTTCCCCAGCTCCTAGACGTAGCATGCTACGTCTCTACATTGCTCCCCTAGCGCCCGCCTTTAATCCCCAATAATTTCCGGTTGAGTCAATTCGTCAGACATCTCAATGATTGCCCGCAGTACTGGCTTCATCATTGGATCATCCAGATTTTCAAAATCTTCATAGCGACGGCGCTTTGCCCGATTTGCCACTTGCACCGTAATCCGATAGCGGTTAGAAGCAGCGGTAACTAGCTCCTCAGCCCGGTGCATAATTTGACTCGAATCAAACTGGTAACGCCGATGCAGCATAGATTTTTAGTTCCTAAAGTAGCAAGTTATCAGTCTAGCATTTTTGACCAATAACTCCTTGTGTTAGCGCCGTGGAGCAAAGCTCACAAATAAAGCGAAGCTCAGAAATAACTCCCCTCTCTTCAGACCGGAAAGTCCCAGCTTAGTCCTCATGGTCTTCAAATGGATCACTCAATTCAGCCGAAGGCGGACCAAACGCTGTGTAGATAGAAAAGCCAGTGACGGCGATTAGAATCACAGCGACTGAAATGCTAAGAACTATTGCAGGTTCCATTGTGGATATTATATAAATGAGTCTTCTTCCTCTATAATATTACAGAACATTACAAAACGTGATCGAAATTAATCATAGGTGACCCATGGCACAACAGACGCGGTTAGGAGATATTCTCAAACCCCTGAACTCTGAATATGGTAAAGTAGCTCCCGGTTGGGGAACAACGCCCTTAATGGCAGTGTTCATGCTCTTATTCTTCGTTTTCTTGCTAATTATCTTGCAGCTATACAACTCCTCGCTGTTGCTGGAGAACATCAATGTGGATTGGAGGAGCCTAGGTCAATAGGTCTCTAGGTTTTGAGCGTTCATGGTTCATAGTTCATGGTTCATAGCCATAAACTTTTCTCTAATCAGGCATGAACCATGAATATCCTCTCCCTGTCTGCTTGTCAGTGGGGAGATAATTGTCAATGAAAAGTTAGACTTTCACGTTGGATACACAATAGAAACAGCTATTAGTACATCAGGAGGTTATGAAATGAACGTTTTTGGTATTGGTTTACCGGAAATGGCGCTGATTTTAATCGTGGCGTTATTAGTATTTGGTCCGAAAAAGTTACCAGAGATTGGTCAGAGTCTAGGGAAAGCTATTCGTGGTTTTCAAGATGCCTCGAGAGAATTTGAAACGGAATTTAAGCGGGAGGCTCAACAATTAGAACAAGCGGCGAAAACACCTGCCCTGTCTGAAACTCAGCAGCAAGCTAATTCTGAAGCTGATTCAACAGATAGCAAAAACCCAAGCCGCTACTCCGTCTCAAGCTAGCTAAAAACTATTTTGTCAGCGAACGTGAAGACAAAGAATTGGTAGATACTAACTCATGTTTCCCTAGCTGTTCTCATTTTTCAGTGTTTAAAATTCCACAAAACGCCAGGATATTGATGTCCTAAGGATGGCACTCACTATGAATGAAAAAGTAACCAACATCAGATTGGTAAGGGGGGAATCAAAATTCTATCGGTCTTGGGAATCCGGGCGGCTGCTGATAGACAGGATGTAAGACTTAATCGTAGGCAGTCTATGATGAAGTAATTCGTGATGAACTAAAAAACTGACACCAAGCTCATGTCATGGTGTCAGTTTTTCATACAGACCGTTGCCCATTATTTTGCTCAGTGTTGGGTTCTTCAAACTTGTAGCCAACCCCCCGAATTGTTTGGATTAACTTCGGGTCACTCGCATCGATTTCGATCTTTTTGCGAATTTGTCCAATATGAACGTCAACAACTCGTTGGTCTCCAACATAGTCGTATTCCCAAACTTCCTGAATCAATTCAGAACGGCGCAGGACTTGACCCGGGTGAGATGCTAAGAAATGTAACAAATCGAACTCTAGAGCGGTCAAGGGGACAAGTTGGTCGTGAAGGGTCACCTCCCGACGGGTGGGATCAATCGTCAAGTGATTGTAAACGAGACGTTGTTGGTCAGACGGCGTAATTTCTCGCTTACGTCTCAAAATCGCCCCAACTCGGTTTTCGAGTTCCATTAAATCGAAGGGCTTGGTGAGATAATCATCACCCCCCTGTTTGAACCCTTGATTTTTGTCATCGGGTTGATCGCGAGACGTGAGGAAGAGGACAAAAACATCATTGATGCTTTGCATTTCCCGGCAAAGGTTGTAGCCAAGGGCATCTGGCAAATTCACATCCAGAATTATTAAGTCTGGGTTGAATTGCTTAAATGTGGCTAGAGCCGTCTTACCATCCTGCGCCGACTCCATTTGATAGTTCTTGGTGCTCAAAAAGCGAATTATTAAATTGCGGATTGCCGGATCGTCGTCCACGACAAGAATTTTGGCGGAGACCATGGTCATAAATTTCCACGGAGAACTAATTTCAGGGATTGATACAAGATGCACACCTATTCACCACTAGGATGTATTGAGCATTTTAGTCAATACTCTTATAGCGTAGCTGGATCAGGAATCAGGGTATAGATTTTTGTGACATCAATGGCGTAGTAAGCATTTAAGTCAATTATCGCCAGAGAATGCAGGGATGCCAATAGCGGCTAGCATCATTACCCAAGTGGAAGTGGGAAAATAGGGCAGCCGCCCAATAGCATAACCGCTTTTGGCAGATCTGGCATCACTTGGGCTTGCCTCAACGAATTTTTCTGCCAAGAGGACTTGTTTGCAAAGAACAGGCTACACTAGCTTGCAAGGGAGTTAGCATGGCACTCGGTACGTAACTAGGCTGTTACCTGTTGGGTGCAGCAGGGTTTAGAAGATCGATGTCTATCATAATAACCAGTGTAGAGTCTTACATATACCAGTGAAAAAGGGATGTCTAGGAGGTTTTGAATGAGCGATCAAAATCCCTACGAAAAACTTGGGGTTACAGAAGATGCTTCCTTTGATGAAATTCAGGATGCTAAAGGACGCTTGATGCAGCAGCATCGCGGCGAACCTAAGCTCGTCGAGTCAGTAGAGGCGGCTTATGATGCGATTATTATGGATCGCCTCAGAATGCGCCAAGAAGGAAAAATCAAGGTTCCAGAACGCATTCGTTTTCCCGAACGGGAAAAAGTGCCACAAACCTCCTTGGGTTTTAGCTCCCCCTCAGCCAATTCCTCTCCGGCTTGGTTGCAAGGACTGTTAGATACCCCGACGAGGAGTGATCTAGTTGCCCCCACGGTTGTGTTCTTGGTCTTGATTGGTCTGATTCTGTTTTATCCAGAAGCGTCAATTCTTACCTTTACTGTCGCCTTGGGGTTTGGCGGTACGATTTATTTCCTCAATCGCAAAGAACAACAATTTGGTAGGGCGGTATTGCTGACCCTCGTTGGTTTGCTGCTAGGTGTAGCGTTGGGAACCGTTCTGGGAGGAGCATTAGAGTCACTGCTTATCGACATGGGTTTGACCGTTGAGAAATTTGCCTCATTGGTAACCTTTGTCTTGTTCTGGCTGATTAGCAGCTTCCTGCGATGAAAGGGGGGAAGAGGAGAAGACGAGAGGGTAAATTCCATCGGGATGTTCCCTGTTCCCTCTTTTCCCTCAAAAATACTGATCAACTCTTTTCCATCGGCAAACAACCGCGTTTCATCTGCTCCCGCTCGATCGCCTCAAACAAAGCCCGGAAATTCCCCTCACCAAACCCTTTTGCTCCCCATTGCCGTTCGATGAACTCAAAGAAGAAGGTGGGTTCGGCAAAAATGGGTTGGGTAAAGGTTTGCAGCAGCAACGCTTGCGGGGATTGAGCTTGCCAATCCACTAAAATTTGCTGCTGCGCGATCGCATCCCATGCCGCCGTCGAGAAATTATAACCCGGATAGCGATCGCGCAGTTGACTGTAATAACTGGGGGGAACGTTGATGAAGGACATACCCTGACGACGCCGTTGCGCGATCGTACCCACAATATTTCTCGTGGCTATAGCAATATGCTGGACTCCGGCTCCTCCGTTCACATCCAGAAATTCCTGAATTTGAGAATTCGCCGATGTCGGTTCATTAATGGGCAATTGTGTCCCGGTTACCGGATGCACCATCACCTGAGAGCATAAGCCAGATTTCTCAGTCTGGATGGTAAACACCTGCTGCGGTTGGAATTCCAACACCTGCTGATACCACTGAACCGCTTTCGCTAAATCCCCAGCCGCCACATTCAGGACAATGTGATCGATATGGGTAAACGCTTCAGTTGGGGATTGGGGAAGTGTTGAATGTAGAGACACGCCATGGCGCGTCTGAGGGTTAAATGTTGACCCTTCACTTCGCTCAAGGACATGGTTTGTAGGGGCGGGTTTAGGGATTTTCTTGTCGCTATCGATGGTAACGTTTGTACAAAACCCGCCCTGACCGAGTTTTGAGTCAAATCCCCCATCTCCTTTGTCCTTTTGATTTACTCCGTTTGACCCCACCTTAGTCTCACTCAGCCAGTCTACCTGTACCGGAAAACAGAGGATGGGATTACAGCTATGGCGTTCGACCAAAGTATGAGTCATATCGCCCCATGCAGCGACTTTAGCCCACTTTATGCATCCATCCTTATAAACTTGGGTTTGAAGAGGTTGTAAGACCTTAGCGCCGCGTTGGAGAAGTTTTTCCATGCTCCATTCCAGATGGGCAACCTTAAAGGCAATATCAGCAACACCTGGAGGATGCTGGCGCAGAAACTGGGCAACGGGACTATTCGGCGCGATCGCAGACGACAGGACACAATAAATAGCACCACTCTTGACCACCGTCGTGTGTGTGTGACAACTTGCCCCTGATGCCACAGATTGAAAGCCCATCTTCTCAACAAACCAATCGCGGCAGGCTAGCGCATCTTTAACGTAAAAGTGAATGTGATCGATTCTCATGGCTTATCCAATCCGGCAGCTTACTTGGTTGTCAATTTTGCCGTCTTTTGCGGAATTTCAGCTCATTCTTAAGGGAGAGCGTGTTCTAGACGTACCATGGCACGTCTGGGTGCGGGGTTGTAGGGGCGGGTTTTACCGATAACATTTTGGAGCTAACCGTTAACGTAAATAAACCCGCCCTTCTTTGGCAGCCAGTTAAAAGAATAGATGGCTTTCCGGCTGGATGTTGATTTCCATCGGTACCGCTTGCGGATCAGCGTTCAGGGCAAACAGAATAGCATTAGCTGCTGTTTGCGGAGTCAGCATCTTTTTGCGATCCACTTTTAAGCTGACATTATCCCAGAAGGGCGAATCTACACCACCAAAGTAAAAGAGTGTAAACTTAATCCCAAAGCGCTTTAATTCATCTGCCATACATTTGCTAAATCCGACAACGCCGAACTTCGAGGCGCAGTAAGCTGACGCCATCGCCATGGAATGTTTGCCTAAAATGCCGATGATGTTACAAATGTGACCGGATTTTTGAGCCTTCATCACTTCAGCGGCGGCTTGACAGGTATAGAAGCTACCTTTGAGATTTAAGTCCAGCATGGCGTCTAGGTCAGCCGATGTAATTTTGTTGTATTGTTTAAGAATTCCTGTCCCTGCCGCATTGATGAGTACGTCAATTTGACCAAACTTGTCAACCGCTTTCTGCATCAGCGTTTCCACTTGGGCTGGATCGGTGATATCGGTGGGTACATTTAAGACTTGCTCTAGGTTAGCCATGGGGAGTTGGGAGGTCAAAGTGGCTAGGCGATCGCTCTGTCTGGCGGCGAGGACTAAATTGGCTCCCTCTTTTGCCAATTGGTGGGTTATAGCCGATCCAATACCCCCTGTGGCACCAACGACGACAATAACTTTATCGGGCATATAATTTTACATTTCTTTACATCTTTACCTATGATAGAGCGGTTTGTCCGTTGTCCTTGGTCAAACGTTACCATCAATAGCAACAAGAACATTCCCTTAGCCGTTCAACCGGGGCGGGTTTAGTTACATCAGGGTCTCAAACAAAGGATAATAGTCAAACCCGCCCCTACATTCAGACGTGCCATGGCGCGTCTCTACTAACTATGGATATTGTGGTCATTGGTAGCGGATTTGGCGGACTCTCGGCAGCGATTCGGTTACAGGCTGGGGGTCATCGGGTGACGATTGTGGAAAAGCGCGATCGCGCCGGGGGGCGTGCGTATGTTTATCAACAGCAGGGGTTTACCTTTGATGGGGGTCCCACGATTATTACTGTGCCACATCTGATTGATGAGTTATTTGCCTTAGCTGGGAAAAAGACTGCCGATTATGTCAAACTTGTCTCCCTTGAACCCTTTTATAACGTTCGCTTTCCCGATGGGTCAGTCTTTCACTACAATAATTCCACCGACTATTTAATTGAACAAATTCGGGATTTTAATCCAGCCGATGTCGCCGGCTATCAACGTTTTGCTAAAGCCGCAAACGCTATTTTTGAGAAAGGATTGCCATTGATGGAGCAGTCGTTTAGTCGCTTCACGGATATGCTAAACGTGGCTCCAGATTTGATTCGCTTACAGACTTATAAATCCGTCGCTGGGTTGGTGAATCAGTACATTCAAGATGAACGATTGCGGCAAGTTTTTAGTTTTCATCCTTTATTAATTGGTGGGAATCCATTTCAGAGTACGGCTATCTACGCCATGATTCACAAGTTAGAACAGGCGTTTGGGATTTGGTTTCCGATGGGGGGAACGGGCGCATTAGTCCAGGCGTTGGTGCAAGTGTTTCAGGAACTTGGGGGTCAACTATTACTGAATCGATCGGTAACGGAAATTGTGGTGGATGAAAAAACCAAACGAGCGACAGGCGTAAGGTTAGAGAGGGGAGAGGTGCTGAAGGCAGATGCGGTGGTGAGTAATGCGGATGTGGTGTTTACATACTTGAATTTAATTCCCCAGAAATTTCGCCGCAAATATAATGACCGTCGCGTTAAAAAAATGCGCTATTCTATGTCCTTATTTGTGCTGTATTTTGGTACAAATCGTCAGTATCCAGAGATGGCACATCATGAAATATTGATGGGGACTCGGTATCGGGAATTAATGCGGGATATTTTTGTGCGCCAGCAGCTTGCAGAGGATTTTGCCTTGTACTTACATCATCCGACGGCGACTGATCCATCTCTTGCACCGCCGGGATGTGATTGTTGGTATGTATTATCCCCGGTTCCTAATTTGGGAAGTCAAACCGATTGGCGGGTGATGGCGAAACCGTATAGGAATAAGATTATTGAGTATTTAGAACAGCATTATTTACCGGATTTGTCTAAGCATATAGTCACCGAACATTATATTGATCCGTTGCATTTTCGTGATACGTTAAATAGTTATTTAGGCAGTGCGTTTTCCGTGGAACCGATTCTCACGCAGTCGGCTTGGTTTCGTCCTCATAATCGGAGTGAGGATATTCCGAATCTCTATTTTGTGGGAGCGGGAACGCATCCGGGGGCGGGATTGCCAGGGGTGATGAGTTCGGGAAAAATTGCGGCGCGGTTGATTGAAGAAAGTCAAAGGGCGCGGGTTTAAATTGGGGTTGCTGAATAAGTCTGGTGGTGGGGGTAGAGAGCAGGGGAAGCAGGGGGAGCAGGGGAAGCAGGGAGAGTAGGAGGAACCATAGTACATTTTCCCTGATAGCGGTGCAAGGGTATAAAAGGGTTTAACCCTTTTTCCTTGAACAAGAGCAAATATCAATGCCACTCAAATGCGGGTGCGATCGCGCTAACCACGAATGGCGGTATTATTAGCATCAGTGAGGATGCGATCAGGATTTTCCGGTTCGGGTTTAATGCAAACCCATGGCGGAAACATTATTCTCAGAGGAAGGAAGATTAAGGGGGGTGGGGTTACCCTGAATAGTGGTAACCCCATGGGTGAGGGGGGAGGTATTCATACTAACGCGAATTCGGGTGACTTGGCAATGGTAATCTGAATATTGACATCATCACCGCCCTATAAGTGCGGTGATTCCTCACCACGCCACCTTTTTAAGGGTGGTCACTGAATGGGGGTCAAACGGGTGGGCGCGAGTCATATCAGGGCGGACAAGAAAGGATAATAATAAAACAAGTGCTAAAGCACTGACTACAAACAACAATTAACCAAATGCACCATCAACCAACCCCCTGGTTCCGTCGCCGAGATATTGTCATCGCCTATACATTGCTGCGAATCGTTTTAGGCATAAACTTTTTTAACCACGGCTTTACACGTCTCGGTAATATTCCCGGCTTTGCCCAGTCGATGGTTGATTTATTTCAAGATACCTTTATTCCCGAACCTTTAGTCAGGGCACCCGCTTTACTGGTGCCAATTGTGGAATTTATTGTCGGATTTCTGGTGACACTGGGATTAGCGACTCAAGCCGCGTTAGTCACCGGATTTGGCTTAATGATCGTGCTGATGTATGGGGTGACATTACTGCAAAACTGGGATACGGCAACAAGTCAATTGATTTATTGTCTGGTGTTTTTTATCTTAGTTGCTGGCAATAGTTTTAATGACGTCTCCATTGACGCATGGTGGCAACGGCGGAAGACGCGATAGGTGCTTCGCACACGCTTCGCGTTGGCGAAGCCTGTTCGATAGAACGTATCGCAGCGTCTTGATTCCTCGGAAACTCATTAACACGTCCCAATTGCCAACTTCCGGTAGACTATTGACAATACGCCTAAAGTATCAACTTAATTCCGCACAACATCAGCTTAGAGAAAGGATGACTATCAATTATGACCAACTCACCGAAAATTCTGGCATTTGCGGGTAGCGCCCGCACAGCATCCTGGAACAAAAAATTAGTAAAAATTGCGGTTGAGGGTGCAAAAGAAGCCGATGCGGAGGTTACCTATATAGATTTTCGCGATTTACCTATGCCCCTGTATGACCAAGACTTGGAAGAAAACGCAGGTATTCCGGAAACTGTCCGCAAATTCAAGCAACTAATGAAAGCCCATCAAGGCTTACTCATCGCCTCACCGGAATACAACAGTTCAATCTCACCTTTACTCAAAAATGCCATTGACTGGGCATCTCGTCCAG
>CAKZMA010000410.1 GCA_937127375.1 uncultured Coleofasciculus sp.
ACTAGTGGGCTGTCCAGTCAGCTTTGACAAGTTGACCCCATCTGGGTATCCTAATTAAGAGTGAACCCCAAAACTTAAGTTCTCTCAAAGTTATTTTATGAAAAAAAATCTAACAGTCAGGTGTACAAAAAAACCTTAAATTTTGGGTTTTTTCCGCTTAACAAGAACAATCAACGACCGTTCCGACAAAGGGAAAGGCACGGGAGCATCCCCATTTTGCACATTAGCTCTTTGGGGAGGGCTGAAACTTTTGAAATACCGTTGCTTTCGGTGATGTTGTTGCCAAAATGGGATGCTCCCAAAGGCACTCAGTCCGGAACGCGATCGCAAACCCCCTAAATTCCCTTCCTCTACAACGGATGTCCAACCCCATTACATCAAAGTGGAGAGTGTTTTTACCTGTATTTGGGCGACAGAAAAATCCCGGAAAGTCGCACGGTAAAGCCGTGCGATCGCTCCCTTTTACAAAAGTTACTGGAGCCTACCATTTCCTTCGCCAGAAGAACTACATTTATTGGAACCCAATAGATGGATAAAGGCGCTTGAGTTTAATACGAGCATCTTTGGTTGTAAAACGCCAGTTAATTTTAGAACCTACCCGGTTCCGTTCAGCTTCCCAGGCATCTACTGCCAGCTTCAACTTCTCTTGGTCAGCAATTCGTTGGTCGAGACATTGACCCGATAAAACTGACAATTCAATTTCAGCGATATTCAGCCAACTGCCATGTTTAGGAGTATAGTGAAAATCTAATCTATCTAAAATGCGTTTAGCTTCTTCTGGCTCGAAAGCTTCATAGACAGCACTTTTGACATGAGTATTCAAGTTATCTTGCACCACAGTAATCCTTTGGGCATGAGGATAGCGCTCATCCACTAAATATTTCAGGATTTGGGCATAATCTTTTTTCCGGCGTCGGTCAGTTACCTCAACATGTCGCCATCCAGCTAAGGGTTCAGATAACATAAAGAGGTTACAAACTCCGTTGCGCTCATATTCATAGTCATAATATTGAGGATGACCGGGTTTTATTGGAAGTGGTAACCGGGTTTCCTTGATTAATTGTTTGCTGGTTTCATCCAAACAAACTACGGGGTAATCCGAGTCATAGGGACGAGTGTAAACATCTAAAACCTCCTCCATACAGCAAACGAACTCAGAATTTTCTTGGGGAGGAATACACCAAGATTCATTTAACCATGGCTTGATTTCGTTTTTTTTAATACTTGTCGAACTGTCTCGGGAGAGATACTCAAGACATACTCCAATTTGACCATTTTATCTGCCAACAATCTTAACGTCCATTCCTTTCTCCCTGGAGGTGGTTGACTACAACAGCAAGCAATTAAATGCGCTTCGGCTACTCCATCGAGTTTCCTTAAGCGCCGTTGAGAGGAGGGTTTAGGGTTGAGGGCAGCATCAAGTCCTTGTTCAACAAAGGTTTGGCGCACACGGGCAATGGTAGACAGGCTGACATCTAAGGCTTGATGAATAGCTTGGTCTGTCCAACCTCCTTGCTGTTGAGAATCATTGGCTTTGAGCAGAATCCGAGCATGGGTCAACTTCCGGGCGGCGGTTTTTCCTTGGTTGATTAACTGTTCTAACGCCTGTTTTTCAGATGCTGTCAGCCTGACTATATATTTTTTATTCATCAAAGAACTCTAGGAGAACTTAGGTTGAGAACGCTCACTCTCAATTAGGATACACAGACAAGGTCAACTCGTCAAAGCTGACTGGACAGCCTACTAGCGAGGATATTATCTCATCGATTGATCAACGCTTTGAATCAGCGTTTGAGGAATACTTTGGTGAAAATATGACTGACCAAGAGGTGACGCCGGAACATATACGAGAAACCCTGAAAACCATAGAACAGCAAACTGGATAAAAAGCTGTTATTCTTTATGCTCTTTCATTCCCCGACTATTTGGAATTGGTTTTGGTCTTGCCCGAAGATATCCTTATTCGTAAAATAGTTCCTCAAGCTAAAGCAATAACTCTAGATAAGGTCATCTATGAATTTCGTCAAACTGTTACAAATAGTCGCCGTCGTAATGCTTATTTAATTCCCGCTCAACAACTTTATAACTGGATCATTGCTCCCTTTGAGTCGGAGTTAGAAGAACTCGATGTTGATACACTCATTTTTTCGATGGATGCGGGGTTACGCACTATTCCCATGGCAGCTTTACAGTTAAGTCAGCGTTAGCCAGTCTTTGGTATGTCAGTGATGGCGGTTCATTAGCGCTAATGAGCGAATTTTACCACCAATTGGGTCAGCCGGATGTAACGATTAAAGCCGAGGCACTCCGACGCGCCCAACTCGCTTTACTGCGAGGGGAGGTGCGCTTGGAATCAGGAGAGTTGCGCGGGTTGGGGGTGGGAGAAAATCGTCCCGTGGCATCAGAGTTACCAGACAATCAAGATTTTGAGCATCCTTACTATTGGGCAGCGTTTACTATGATTGGTAGTCCTTGGTAGGCGGAGATTTAGCTGGATGCTTTGGATCACAAAGAGTGGGAAAAGGAGCGTCTGAATTCTCTGGCTCAAGTGGGATTGGTTAGTTTTTAGCTGAATGCAACATGGGCGATCGCTAACTTTAAGAGAGTTAATACCTTTCCCCTTCAGGGTTTGGAATCCAAATGTGGGAACAAACACTTGGCTTGCTCCTACGGCGGAGGCTACCTGTTCCTCCATCTAGCACCAAAGCCGAGCGTTGCTCTCTCAGGAAGAGTGTGAGGGTTATTTGAGGAAAATTCGTCGAAATCGTGAACAACCAACGGGTATTATTTTGCCGTATAAGTTGGTAGATTCACTTATAATAGCCTGAAATAATGTGGATTTTCCCTCACTAATCCCTCAATTATCCCTCATCTTGGGATGTATAAAAATGAATTTTTTGACTTAAATGCGGCGTCTTGGAAGATTTAGGTGGGGAACGGTGCGCTCTTTTTTAACGCTCTAAAAAAATAGCCCAACAGATATACTCTGTCGGGCAATAGTTCAGACGGAACCTTGCTGCTTGAAATAGTCTCTCCAACAAGGAGCTAGTAAGATATTAGGTGGGATTTCCGGCTCCAGTTCCAGCCAAAGGGAGGCAATAGCTTCTGTGGAATAGCCGGCTTTACCGCAGCCTATTGCCGTACAGAGCAACCGACGGTCAAGATGTTGGTTAGCCCAAGTTACCAACTCCTCAATCTGGACACGAATAACGGATAGTGGAGTTGATTGCTTTCGCCGCCAGTCAGTCTTGGTTTCGATAGCATAGCTTGCCCCAGCATGACCCTCTTGGTAGCCCCTTGGTCTACCATAGATAGCCCATTTGCCGATAACTTCTTCTCCAGGTTGCCATGGTTGCCGTCGGTTAACCAACTCAAGGTGATACTCTTATCCAAAGGCTTGAAGTGCAGCGCCAGCGCCATGTATGCCTTTCCCGTTTGAACCAAAGACAAAGACATCACCCTCTTCTAGCTCAACAATTGGATTAGGAGCAGGTTCTCTTTGAGCTAAAACAGAACATTGGTATCGTCGATACGCCTCAATAAGGCATCGAATCATCGGTGAATTAGTACCTTCCCCTTCCCACCACTGAAAACGTTTGGTTAGAGCGCCCGTTTGGTGACGGCACTCTTGGAGCCAGGGAATGCCACCCCGTTTGGCGATCGCTTCTGCCAGTTGGGGATGTTGTTTGAACTTCGCGGTGGCGATGCGGATGTACAGTTCCAGTCGTTTTGGCGAACCTTGAGGATAGCGCTTCTTCAAAGTCTGATAGGCACCTTCTGCGTCTCGGTATAGTGTTCCCCTCTTGTCGGTGATTGGATAGTGCTGAAAGATTTTTCCCTTCTTAAAGCTGAGTTCTGTGGGAAATGTCAGCGCCGCACCGAGCGGGTCACAACTGCCCGAATAGATATTTACACCGGGATGTGCCATGGTTTTACCTCAATCACTTCATTTGAGGTAAGGCGATAGCCTCAATGAAAACCCTCTTTGGAAAGAACTTGACTGAATCTTCCTCAAGTAGCTGTAGAGAGTTATCCTTCACAAGATAGAGAGAACATCAACCTCAATTCGTTGATTTTCCGTGAATGAAATTCATCCATTTGATAGAGAGAGATGATGAAATTGGCTTGGAGATAAGCTTGAAATGAGCGCTATGTCTGAGGGGTTATGGTGGTCTATTGGGATTCTTTGCTAGGAATAACAATAGCCTTGAGGAGAACTTGAGGAAAATCCAATGAAGTCTTTTCAAGGTTTTTACAATTCCCATTGAGTGAAATTACTGTTGAATAGAAAGGAGCTTCGTTATGGGTCGAAAGCCAAAACCCCCGGATTTGTTTCTGGTTTTAGATTTTGGTGGCTCTCTCACCAAAGTGATTTATATGGGCAAAAATGGAGAGCCTACTGTGTTATGTATGGAGCCAGAAGTAATTGGTGTACCTGCCGCATCCGTTGATGCCTACGAGCGACTAAGCCTAGACATGGGAGAAGCTTTACCACAAGATAGGGCTTGGGTTAAAGTTGACGAAAGCTATTATGCTGTGGGTTATCTAGCCGCCAAGCGGTTCCATGGGAATGCGGGGTTGTCTCAACTTAAGTACGAGCGAGCCTATCCCAAGACATTGGCAGCCATTTGGGTGGCAGCAACATCTCTGGGCTTAGGAAATCGGTTTAAAGTGGCACTCGCGGCGCTACTGCCACCGGGGGAATACGAGAATGCTAGTCGATTGGAAGCGATGATTGCTTCGGGTCTAGAGCGGTTTGAGACGCCGGATGGAACGTTGAGGGTAAAGCTAACGCACTTTGATTGTAAGCCCGAAGGTGCAGGAATCTATTTGATGCGGACGCAATCGGAGGGAATGGCTCTAAAACGCAAGACTTGTGCAGTAGTGATGCTGGGCTACCGGAACGCCAGTGTGCTGGTTTCAGAACGGGGACAAGTTGGCAAGCGTGTGACCTCTTCTTTTGGATTTGTGCGGTTGGTGGAGATGGTAGATAGCCGCACATCGGGTCTGGATACGGGAAGGTTAGCACGAGCGATCGCCCTTGGTGGAGAACAACCCTCACCGAAGCTATTGCAACCTCTGTTGCAGTCGGTAACCCGTGAGGGACGCAAAGAGGAAATGGCGGCGCTGACTAATGCAATTGTTGAATGTCGTCCAGAGTATGCCCTGGCGCTGCGAAGCTGGTTGCGGGAAGTACTGCCACGAGATCTGGATGAGGTGATTTTATCAGGAGGGACAGCCGATTATCTCAAACGGGACTTGGAAGAGCATTTTGCCGGGGTGGATGTGATCTGGCATGGTGTAGAGCTGCCTCCCAACCTACGGGATGCAGAACTGGGTAATCGAATTAGCGATGCCTATGGAATGTACCTTTATTTCCAAAGCATTGTTGGTCAGTCTTTAGTCGAATCTTTGCGTGAGTCAACGGAGGTAGCCACAAGTGCGTAAAAGACGGGATATTTTGTTCCGGTTCCAGCCGATGGCAGATACGCCGGATAGTGTTGTTCTTGATTATCTCAAAAGTGGAGTGTCTCCAAATGAGTTGGTGCTGAGGGCGATTAGAGCCTATTGGTTACCATTTGCTTATCAAGCAACTGGTGTGAGAAATCAGGCAGAACTTGCCGCCGCCGCGCAAGAGGCTATTTTCTGTTTGGAGGGACAAATTGAACAGTTACGGCAGGCGTTTGGGCTTAAGCCAGAGGAGTTAGTTTCTTATCAGCAAGAAGTCGTTTCCTCTCGGGCAGTTCGGAGAGGTTTATCAAAACCATCAGATGGAGCGTGGGGTGCTTTTTCTCAGGCAGCTTCTCTTGAGTTTGATGCAAGTGGCTTGTAAGCAAAAATAGAAAGTATCTAAACGCATGAACTTCTGATAATCATTCATTTGAGAGGTAAAAATGGCACAAATTCACTTTATTGATGGCGAAAAAGGAGGAGTTGGCAAATCATTATTTTGTCGGGTATTACTCCAGTATTGTTTGGATAAAGAGTTAGACTTCCACTTTGTCGAATCAGATAGAACCAATCCCGATGTGGGAGCTTTTTATCCGGATAACTGCCATCAAGTCTTTTTTAGCGAACAGGAAAAGAAGTCCTTTGAAGTCGATTTGATTTTCAACTTATCATTGAAAAAACCTGTTTTTGTGAATCTTCCCGCCCAGGTCTATCCGATGGTGACCGATTGGATTAAGGGAAATAGCTTGATTGATTCAGAAATTGCCCAGGAATACAACGTTCAAATTTATAAGTGGTTCTTGTGTACGGGCGGTCATGATAGTATTAAGCTTTTCCTGGAAACTTTACAGGAGTTTAAGGGAAAGATTTGCCATGTCTTTGTTAAGAATATGGGGCTATGCGATGACTGGGAGCATTTGAAGTTGTATGACGAGTTGAAGCAACTTCAGAAGAAATACTCAGTCCTGGAAGTAGAGTTTCCCAAACTGAGTTCAATGGAACGCAATTTGATTGACCAAAAACAATTAACGTTTGCTGATGCTATTCGGAAGGACAGCCAGCATTTGCCCATTTTATCCAAGCAGCGGGTGGTTAATTTCATGAAAGAGGCTTATAACGCTATTGAGAAAACAGGTCTAGTGACTGTAGAGGCATTTGAAGACCACTCGGTTATTGAAAAAGACCAAGTAGCTTGAGGGAGGGAATGATTGGTGGCACGTTCAGAGCTGGCAGAGGAGTTTTTTGAGGAAGGGGAAGGTTCTCATCAAAGCAAGACACTTTTAGATCAGCTGATTGAGGGTCAGTCTGAAGAATTCAAACGCAAGGTTTTTGAGTTGGTTGCCCGCACGGGTTACACAAACTACAGCGACCCCTTATTTGTGATTCTCTTGGCAACGGGTTCCCTTCAGGTGCTGCTTAACGAAAAGCCAGCCGAGTTAGATACTATGTTTAAGCGGTGGGCGGCAAAAGTTGTCGGCGCGTTGGAGTTGTGTGAGGGGCAGATTGTACGGCGACAGGAGGCGGCGATTTCCGAGGCGGCGGCTAGTTTGATTCGTCAAGCTCACAGGCAGGAACTGACTTCGTTTTGGCAAAGAATTGTTCCGGGTTCGGTGGCGGCGGCGGTGGTGCTGGCAGTGGGATTTGTGGGGGGAATGACGGTTCCCTCGTTTTTGAAGGGTGGATATGTTGCTGGAGAGCGTCTGACCGCTGATGATGCAGCGCTGTTGCGTTGGGCGAAATCTCAGGAAGGAAGACAGGCGCGTGACTTGTATGAATGGAATCAGGATTATTTACCCGTTTGCCAACAAGATGTGAAAAATCTGGGTGTAACGTTGTCGTTGGGGGGAAGAAAGGTGAGTTCAGGATTCTGTGCGTTGTGGGTTGAACCTGTTTCCAAACGAAAATTTGAGTCATGAATACCAACAATAAACGTCTCAATTATGACTGATGACGTTGAGGCGTTTATTGGCTTAAGATACATAAAGTTGCCAAACCATGAGTTATCCTGTTATTTTATATCCTCAGTTGATTTCAAGGTTTCGACAAAAATACTCACCTCCTCATGAAGAGGATTGCTGTCGGTCTGAACAGCTACGCGATTATCTTTTTCAGTTAACAGGTCTACTAGCTGGACGAGTTAGACAGCCTGATGGGATAAGTGATGCACCTCTGGGGGCTAGCGAAACCACATTTGGAGCGGTTTTGAGACAATATTTTGGCGAACGCATTCACACTCAACTAAGGTTTCCTATTCCCGACCAGGATGCTTTCTACAGTGTTGACTTTGCCCTAATGTTTCCTGAACTTGGACTATGTTGGGACATCGAGGTAGATGAGCCGTTTAGCTTTCAAAATAACCGTGCGACTCATTCAATAGACGACTGGCGTGATCGCTATCGCAATACGTTTTTTCTGAAAGGGAATTGGATGGTCATACGTTTTGCTGAAGAGCAAGTCGTTCGCTATCCAAAAAGCTGCTGCAAGGAGTTAGCTGATGAAATCGCGTCTTTGACGGGACTTCATCGCTATCAGAAATTGTTGAAAAACGTGCCAATGCTACAGCCTATCAAACAGTGGACGGTTCAGAGTGCCAAGCGAATGAACAGACACAATTATCGGTCGCGATACTTGAAAAAAAAAGATCCGGCTTTCTAGCCGAATCTGGGTTGCTGTTAGGCAGCTTGCGGTTCGTCTTCTAGCATTTCTTCAGTAGCCGTTGCTGTTGTGAAGATGCCAAGAGCGGTCATTTGGGCTATCTTTTCCTTAAAGCCATCTCGTTCGACGACATTCATAGAGAGATAGCCATTGAGAATTACCTCTTGAGAGACGGCTAACTGCTGGGCAACATCAGCTTGTTTGCCCCAAGCCAGCACTTTCAACGGTTCGAGACGCTGGTTGTCTCCCCACCCGCTCTTAAACACAACCTTAAATACAGCGACTTTCCGTTCACCGTCAATGGTGTAGCGAATTTCAGTCGCTTCGGTCACCTGTGCGCCAAGAGTTGCAGTGTTCATTAGGTAAATTCCTTATTAATTGACTTCACAAAAAAAAGCCGATAGGCTTTTGAATAGCGAGCATCTGGGGTAGATGCTCGCTTGTTGCCCCTAGATTGGGCAGTCGTCGTCTAAGTCGCTGTTGTTATCGCTATCGGTTGAGCTAGAATCGTTATCATCTTGTTTCGGTGACAACAATTCTAAGCGGTTAACCCGAATAATCGGTTTGGAGCGCTCAGAACCGTCTTCAGGATTTTGCCAGCGTTGGATTTCCAAAGACCCGGAAACACCAATCAGCTTTCCTTTACGGACGTAGGAGGCAGCCACTTCTGCGGTTTTGCTCCACATTTCCAGGTTGAACCAGTCGGGTTTTTCACTGTGACGCTGTCGCTTATCAACGGCAAGAGTCAACGCACATTTGGTGGCGCCTGACTCGAAGTAACGCACCTCAGGGTCAGCACCAACGCGACCGACTAACTGGATGTGGTTTAAGTCCATGATGCTGGTTGTCGCTAGAGTCATGGTTGTACCTCTTTGGTTATTTTTTGTTTCACTTCCCTAGCGCCGATAGGCGCTTTTTTCTCCTGACCAGTGAGCTGATAACTGGTCAGAAGATAGCTAATTTTTTAGAGGGCAAGTTCTCCGACTTGCAATGAACCTTTTATGACCTGACGTAAGAGTTGAGTGAGTGTTTGGATATTCGGTTGGATTTTAGGCTTTCGACTGCCGGGAATTTTGACCAAGCAAACAACAGAATGGTCGATACCAATGGCATCCAGGAGGTGTTTGAGTCCGCTGTTAGCTTCGACGTTATTTAATTTAGCCTGTTTATCGTCTAAGGTGTTTGGATTAGATGTAACGTCGATGGCAATGTGCCAACCTCGGAAGTTAATGGCAAAGTCAGTGGCAAATATCAGATCCAGAATGATGGGGGCGGGGATATTATCCCAGTTGAATTGTCCCGTAGCTCTGTCTCCGAATTCTGCCGCGATATAAGGTGTAGCAGTTGCAATTCGCTGCCGACCAATCTTGAACTGTTTTGCTGTTTGGATCAGGGTTTTTGAGTTGAAGTTCAGCGATGGTATTTTGGCAGATTTGAGCAGATGTTTGAAGGCTAGTTCGCTACTATTCATCGTGAAGCAGTTAAACGTAATAGTTGCCCCTTGACCGCTTAATAGGGTCGGGGGCATTTTTGTCACGTTTTAAAGAGCGATAGCGACTTCTGTTTGAGTGGAATAGGGGTTAAAGAACGACTTCGATGAGGATTAATCCGAGTACGGTGGCAGCTAGTTTAAGACTTGGGGGAAGCTTGTTGTCAGGATAAAGGATGCCGAGAAGCACTAGCAGGACTAATCCCAGGCGGACGTTTGTGGGTATCACTAACACCGTTGCCAAAAACAGCGTTATGACTAAAGCCCAGTTAATTAGACGGTCAATTCGTTCTAAAAAATGGTTAGCGGGTTGAGGTGGTGGTGTTTGTCGGTCGGTCATGTTTTTAAGATTAAGTTTTATTAAGTTTACACGTTTTGCTCTCTATCTTAGGAAAGAGAACGCAAGTTTGGACAGGCTAAACTCTTGCTATGAGACTCATCCAACGCTCAGGTATTTGTTCACTCTATCCCTCTATCTTGAGACTTATTTGGTGCGATTGATTTTTTAAGGGAATCCGGTTTGGTATTAAAAGAATATCAGCAATTGTTTCGAGAAAAAGAGGCATTGATATGACGCTAGCTATTCGTAACAGAACCAAAAAGGCTTCTCTTAAAGAAGATACAGCCGGGTTAATGTTGGGCGCATCGGGAGCGCTGCTCACAAATTTAGTGGTCACAACTAGCACGTTCAGTGTGGCGGCGGCAGCAATTGGAGCCTCAGCCGTAAGTTATTTAGTTTGGCACAAAGAAGTTAGTAGTCTGCTCAGGTGGATGCACCAAATCAATCGGCGTTACCGCTGGCAAAGCGTCCTTTTGCTGACTGTAGGAGGGCTGTTTATTCTCCAATGCATGGCAACTCCGGCGAATGCTCAATTTTTTCAGTCGGCTGAAGATTGGTTAGGTAGTCAGTTCCCTGATGCTGGGGATGTTATTCCTTTGGTTTTTAATGTGTTGCGGGGTTTGTTCTTGTTGTATGTAGGGATTGCTTTAGTACGGATTATCAACGCGGCAAGACAAGATGAAGACTGGCAAGGTTTAGCCCGTACTCCTTTAATTATTGTCATTGCCGTAACCGTAGCTGACGTCGTTTCTGTACTGATTACGGGTTAATGGCAATGGAAAAGTCATTCCGAAAGGTCAATCAGTCCCTAGGCAACAAGCCGAATATTGGACCATTGCCAGCGGATCAGTTTATTCCATGGGCAGTAATTGCTGGAGGGGCATACTATCTTTTTAAAGTGCTGCTGGGTTTGAGTTGGTTGTGGACGGGACTGCTAGCCGCTTGGGGAATGGCAACCTGGTGGGTACTTACCGGAAGTAAACCTTGGCGATTTCTTTCCAAGTTCATTGGCACTCCCTACTGGGTTCGCGGGTATGGGTTGTATCGCCCACTGCTGCATAGGCAGCGAAATAGAAACAGCAAAAAGCGATCGTAGATTGGGGGATTTTCATGCAACTCTTCTCTCTTGTACAATCTAATAGAGCAAAAAAAGCGGCTCAGGTGAAGGTGAAAAGACCCACCTCCGGCAAGGCAAAAATAGGCGCTCGTCAAATCCACGACGGCAGCACTCGGCGCAAAGGAACACCGATTGAAGATGCTTTTTCCCTAGTAACTATGCTGCGGATTGAGCTGGATGGGCGCAAGGTGGGTGCTTATGTTCTTCGTAAAGGTGAAAACAATTTTACTATCCAGTTTGGGTTTGAGTGTAAGGGCATCCATCCCACTCTGCGTGCGGATGAAATTGAGCCAGTTTTTGATGCCTTGTCAGCAGGTTTAAAGGATTTTCCGCCCTCGGAACACCTGACGATTCATTTATCATCCTTCACAACGGATGTGTCTAGGCAAGAACAACTTAAACAGCTTATAGCTGTTGCACCAACGGTTGAGTTGAAATTTCTGACACTCTCAGAACGCGCTAGAGTGCAGGAACTGACTCGGCTGGGGTTACGCAAGCCCAAGACGTTGCGACTGTATTGCACCTATACCGTTGAGCCAGATACCACCGGGAGTCATGATACGATTGAAAAGGTTTTGGCGAAATTAGAGCGGTATTGGCGGCGCTTTACAGGTGAACTGGATAAGGTACAGTTTCTGCGGATGGAGCGGCTGTTTACTTCCGCTTATGCCTATGGCTTTCAGCAGTGGGAACAGTTACTAGCGAATAAAATTGGTTTGCAGATTCGGGCGCTGACGGATGAGGAACTGTGGGAAATTCTTTGGCAGCGCTTCAATAGTACACCGCCCATCAAAGTGCCGCAAGTAGTGGTACTGGGTGAACGTGGGTTACGAGAGGAGGTGCATTCGGAGCTATCACCCCTGACGCTTTTGGTTGAAGGACCCATTCCAGTTGCTCAACGGCGCTGGGTTAAAGCGAATGGCAAGTATGTCGGAGTTTTGACCTTTGTGGATAAGCCCGCAGGCTGGCGCGATAAAGAGGCACAGTTGCGGTATCTTTGGGAGGTGATCGCAAAAGACCGCGTTTGGGATACCGAGGTTTTTTGTCAGCTAACGCGAGCGAATGAGGCTCTGGTCAAAACCAATATGCAGCGCCTGACTAAACAGGCTAATACGGCAACGGTATTGGCGGCAGATAAGAATTCCATTGACGTTAAGGCACATCTGAATATCAAAAAAGGCGTTGAAGCCCAAGAAGCATTGTACGAAGGGGCAGTACCCTTTCACACCGCTGTAACCTTTCTGGTACACCGAACCCGATTGGGACCCCTTGATGAAGCGTGCCGTTTTCTGGAGTCTCTGTTTTTACGACCCGCGTGGGTGTCTAGGGAACAAGAGTATCCGTGGCGTGTCTGGGTGCAAACGTTTCCCATTAATTGGGAGAAGCTCCTGGCGAAACCGTTTAACAGAAGGCAAGTTTATCTCACCTCCGAGGTGCCAGGATTGATGCCGTTGGTCAAGACGCGCACGATTGATGAGTGGGGGTTAGAGTTGGTTGCTGATGAAGGCGGGACACCCATTTATCTGGATCTGTTCAAACAGCACAAGAATCTGGCACTATTCGGCACAACCCGATCCGGGAAATCCGTGATGGCTTCGGGCATCCTTACCCAAGCACTGGCTCATGGTCTTCCGGTGGTGGTTATGGACTATCCCAAACCGGATGGAACGAGTACGTTTACGGATTATACTCACTTTGTCGGCGGCAGCTATTTCAACGTTCGTTCAGAGGCGATTAATTTGTTTGAGCTGCCCGACCTTTCCCAGCTCTCACCAAAAGACCAGAATGATCGCTTTGAAGATTATAAGGATTTTTTGGTGTCAGCACTGATGGTGATGGTGGTTGGTGCAAAAGCTGGGGAGAGTGCTAGGGAAAAGGCGTTTTCGTCCACTGTGCGATCCATCCTGACGTTAGCGATTGATGGCTTCTTTAAAGACGAACTGATTCGCGATCGCTATGGGATGAGTTATCGGGCTGGTTTTGGTAGCCAAGAGTGGCAGAATATGCCCACCCTGCGCGACTTTGTACCCTTTTGCTCTTATGAGCGGCTGGAGTTGGATGGAAACAGCGGTGAGATCCGAACGGCGATGGAGCAAATTAAGCTGCGGCTTTCGTCTTGGATGGAAAGTCGCGTGGGCAAAGCGATTAGCCGTCCGTCTACGTTCCGCACCGACGCACAGTTACTGGTGTTTGCACTGGCGAATCTCTCCAATGACGATGATGCTGCCATTCTTTCGCTTTCGGCGTATTCGGCGGCGTTGCGACGGGCGTTGGCATCTCCAGCTTCAATTTTCTTCATTGATGAGAGTCCCATCCTGTTTGAATATGACGCGATTTCAAATTTAGTCGCACGACTGTGTGCGAATGGGGCTAAGGCAGGCGTCCGGGTAATTCTTTCTGGGCAAGACCCAAATACTATAGCGGCTTCTCCAGGGGGTGCCAAGATTTTTCAGAATATGACCACGCGCTTGGTGGGGCGGATTCAACCGACAGCGGTGGATAGTTTTGTCGAGATTCTCAAGTATCCCAAGGAGGTTATTGCCCGGAATGCTTCGGAGAGCTTTTTCCCGAAAAAAGAGGGAATGTACTCTCAGTGGCTGGTGGATGACAGGGGAACCTACACTGCTGCCCGATACTATCCCGGTTACGTGCTTTTGGCAGCCGTGGCGAATAATCCCGACGAACAAGCAATGCGAAGTGCAGCGATGAAGCGCCATGGCAATAAGTTTGTCGGACTTAATCAGTTTTCTCGCGAGTTGATCGCCTCAATTCGCGCTTCTTGAATAGTAACAAAGGAGGAACCGTTATGAACAAGGGACGTTATGCTGCAACGTTAGCCGTTGCATTGGTTTTATCGGCAATGAGTTCTCCCCCGGCTTTAGCCGCAACGGTAGATTCTAATCCCCTGTCTGGATTGCTTGATTGGCTCAACCAGCAAATTGCCGAAATTGAGAACTATGCCAATGGTATTTTACAAGATAAGGCAGAGGCATTGACGGAGGCGTTAGGGTCGGAATTTGACGGGATTGTTGGTGATGCGGCTGGCGTGCTGGGGTTGCCCGATCCGAGTCAAACCCGCCAAGCGGCTGAAGAAGCGGCGGCGGCTTCTGAAGGTGCAATTTATGCGGGCGATCGCGCGGCGAATGAGATCGACCGTCAGACCACTCGAGCCTCGGCTGCTGGCATTTTGAGTCAGGAGGGTCAGCAGCAGCAAAAAGCTGTTTATGAGCAGACTCAGCAGGCGGTTGATGCGGTGCAACAAGCCAGTGATCTGGCTCAAACCGAGGTTGTGACCCAAAATGTGATGAAACAGATTGCAATTCAGAATGCTCAAACCGCAAAAGTGATGGGCAGTGTGCAGTCGAACCTACTCAAAAGTAACGAGCAACAGGCACAAACGAATACCCAGCTTACTAATATCTCACGCACACTCGACGGTCAAACCCAACTTGAGAATGCTGACCGGGTGGGTGTCGGGTTTAGCAATTTGAGAATCACCTCTCAAGCCGGTTTATTCTAAGCGTCCAGAGTTGATGATGGTTGTTTTAATTCCGTTCATTGTTGCCTCGATTAATCCCAATTCCGGTGAAAGTGCCGCCAAAATTACCTCCGATGGAGCGTTAGCCGCTGAGTCGATTGCCGCTGCAATGGATCAGCTTTGGCAGGATGTGCTGGGCAATAGTGGCGGTTTGTATGCCGCGATCGCTAATTTAGGGGTACTGTTTGCAATAGGAACGCTGCTGATTTGGGCAGTGCAGTGGGCGAAGACTCTGTTGGAGGATGGAACCGGATCATCCTTTTCAGAGATTATCTGGCCCCTAGTTGTTGTGGTGCTACTGGCAAATGATGGGGGACTTTTAGCCACCTGTACGTTGCAGGTGCGCGGTATTATTAACCAAGCCAATCAAACGGTTTTGCAATCTACCTCTAGTTCCGTTCGCTTAGAGGAAGCATATCGGCAGATCGTTCAGGAAATTGGGGCTGAGGATGCAGCGCGAGGCTTGCTTGACCAATGCGCGGCAATAGCTGACCAAGAACAGCAACTCTCTTGTCTGGAGAATGCCAAAGAGCAAGCCCAACAAATCTCTGGGAACTTGGATAACTCTCCATCAAATCGCTTTCAGAGATTTCTGGAACGGTTCAATGTAGGTGAGATTTTTAACACCAATATTTTGCAGATGGCTGTTCGCGGTTGGTTGATTGCATTTGGCATTGCTTTCCAATGGATTGTCGAGATTTCTATGTTGCTAACGGGGTTATTAGGTCCGTTAGCGGTGGGCGGGTCACTTTTACCCGTTGGCAATAAAGCAATTTTTGCTTGGCTAACTGGCTTTTTTTCCGTGGGAATGGTCAAGCTTTCTTTCAACATTATCAACGGCTTAGTTGCCGTTATGGTTCTGAATGCTGGGGATAGTGACCCGATGATTTTTGCCTTTGCCACTGGGCTAATTTCTCCCCTTTTATCCCTAGCATTAGCCGCCGGAGGAGGGATGGCAGTTTTCAATAGTCTTTCAACCCTGGCTACGTTTGGTTTAGGACGGTTGCTCCCCTATAACGTTCAGAAAACATTAATCCGATAAATTAAGCAGACAATGAAAGCAAGGGAACGCAATAATTATCGACTGCGCTTTCTCAGTTCACCCCAGGAAGCACGGTTTTCGTCTAGTGACCTTTTGGGTATTATTACGTTGTCCGCCATTGGACTCCATGTTTTAGGGTTTGGTGTGGATTTTTTGCAGTATTTAACCTATAAAAATCTCAGCCATAAACCTGCACCCACCTTAGTCCAAATGGCAGATGGCTCCTCTATTCATGTTGCCCCCCTAGGTTCTCTTGAGCGAACGCCAGAAGTGATTCAGGAATTTGTTCGCGCTACCTTGGCAATGTTAATGACGTGGGAAGGGACAGTGCCATCTCCGGCAGAAGGGGGTCAGGAGATAAAAGATAAGGGCGTGAAAATCCGTTCCCCTGAGGGGCGTCATGGCAAGGTGACAACACCTGCCTATCAAGCAGCATTTGCGTTGAGTGAAGACTTTCGCAAAGAGTTTCTTACGGAGGTGGCTCGTCTGACACCAGCTGGTGTTTTTCAAGGGGATACGCAAGTGATTTTTGTCCCCATTGATATTGGTAATCCGGTGAAAATTGAGTCGGGAAAGTGGCGAGTGCCAATTGTGGCGAACTTAATTGTTGTAGATAATACCAATGTTTTGGGTGAAACCATTGCCTTTAATAAGGATGTATTTATTCGAGCCGTAACCCCTCCTCAGTATGCATCTCATCTTCAAGGCATAGCCCAAATTGTTCAAGCCATCCGGACAAGTGGACTGGAAATTTATGCTATTCGAGATTTACAGCAACAGGAGCTTTGATGATGGTTCAGTTTCAAGAAATACCCGACAATGGTAATAGTGAGGTCGAGAATTCCCAAAACAATTCTGTTGATCAGTTTCCCCATAAAGTCGATGATTGGAGCGAAGAATCCTTAGCGAAACTGATTGGTTTTGAGGAAGAAGATCCATCCAATCCGGCGGCTGTATCACCGGAACTATCGACTCAACCTGAGAATGGGAATAATCTAGAACCCGATAGCCCCATCTTGTCGGTTGAGGAGCTGTTTGATGAGACCCAACCCGAACCCCAACCCATGTCTCAAAAGGGTTGGTCTAAAGGAGCATTGGTTGGGTCAGGATTACTGGTAGTCTTCGTTTGTGCTGGGTTGGTTTTGAGTCCGATTATGGATGGAATACAACCTTCACCCCAGACGGCTTCAAAGCCGGAACCGTCGCCCACTCCTAAAGTGATGGCGGATGAACAAGGCAATCCTAATGGTAAGCTTAAAACCGAACTGGCTCTGTCGCAGCAGGCGGAAGAGTTAGAGAAAATTGATGAAGCACGCCAGGGGCGTTCTCAGGATGAGCGGGATGGGGTTCAACCTGGAGAAACGGAACAAGACCCAGAGAGTAAGGCACAGACTCCTCAGAGAGCGCCCGTTCGTCGAACACCACCACCACCAGCGCCAGCGCCCCGGCGAACGGTAGCGAGAGCGACTGCTCCTCGTCCTCAGCCCAGGCGGTCATCCGCTCTGTCTCAGGTGACTACTCCAACGATGGCGACAGCCCCGTCGAGTCCTCGTTCTCAGGTGCAACCTGAGGTGACCCCAAGCCCTAAGCCGACTGATCCTATAGAACGCTGGACTACTTTGGCACAGTTGGGCAGTTACGGTCAAGTGCAGGCTGAAAACGGTGAGGCACAGGGGGTACAACTGTCTCAAGAAGGGCAGATGAGACGGGTATCGATGCCATCGGCTGATCCGGTTTTGCCCCAGGAGTCTGTTGTCATAGCAGAGGCGGTGGAAACCTTACCGCCCTCTGCTGAGGGAGTGTTGGCAGAAGCCGAATCCAGAATTTTGCAAGGTAGACCTATTCGGCGAGCAACGGTGGGGACAATGGCATCAGGAGAACTGATGACTCCGGTTATCTGGTCAGGAGAAGGTAATACGGAAGGACGTTTTGTGGTCACGCTGAACCAACCCCTTCTGGATAGATTGGGGGTGGAAGTCCTCCCAGCAGGAACCCAGGTTGTGTTTGAGATTGCGAACGTCGCGGAGAACGGCTTGGTGAAAGCCAATGCTTTGTCTGTGGTTAAAGGCGATTGGGACTATGCTTTGCCCGACGGTGCTTTGGTGGTGCGCGGCTCTGGAGGGGAACCGCTGGTGGCTCAGGACTGGTTTGACCATGGGGATGAGATTGCCTCAATGAATGTTTCCACCGCATTACTGGGCGCTCTCACCCAGGTTGGGGAAGTGATCAACCGCCCTGAATCGCAAACCTCGACGTCGATTACTAATGGCATCTCGTCCACCACAACCACATCGCAGACATCAGAACCTAATATTTGGGCAGCTGTCTTGGAAGGGGGAGCCACACCCATTCTAGAGCAAATTATGGAGCGTAATCAGAGTGCGATCGCTCGGCTGGATGAGATGGAAACCCTCTGGTATGTAGAAGCGGGAGCGGGAGTGCAGGTTTTTGTCAATCAGTCGTTTACGTTGTGAGAAGTTATGAAACTTAGAAATCTTCTGCTATCGGGGATTGTTTCGGTGTCGGTTTTGGGCGTACCCAGTCTGAGTTTAGCCTCTACAGGAGTTCGCCAGATGAGGGTTAATGAGAGTTCGGTATCAGAAATAAGGCTTGCACCGGGGTATGGGATCAATATCAGTTTTATTAGAACTGGGGAAGTGATTGAAAAAGTCTGGCTAGATGACCCGTCTTGGGTGGTGCTGGATGTGGATGGCTGTTTGGCGGGGTTGGGTGAGTCGAAGTGTGAAACCTCTTCTGCAAGGGTTTTGCATTTGCGCCGCATTGAGCCGCTTTCTATTCCTGGCTTACCGTCAGCAACAAGCGCTCAGTTAACCGTGATTACTCGTTCAGCTTCCTTTGAGCGGCGGTTGAGTGTGTTTCGTGTGGTTCGGGCTTCGAGTCCTCCAGATTATCACACGGTTGAGGTGGTTCCGCCCGGTGTGCCAGGGCGATTGGTCGATGTTTCGGCTCTAGAGCGGGGGCGTCAGGAGGCGATTCGCCAAAATTTGTTGGAGTCAGGGAGTCTTTTAGATCGGCGAATTGTGCAGTTTTTAAGTTTGTTGGCTGCTTATCGGCTAGAAGATGCTCGGCAAAAGGCGGGAATTTCTCTGGAGTTGGTAGAACACCTGGAGCAGTTGGGTAGAGGTGAGGATTCGGGTTTTTCTGATGGGGGGAAGCCGTCTGTTGAGTTGCAGGGGGAACAATGATGAGAATGCGATCGCGTAATTTATGGGTTTGGCTGTACTTTTTCGTGACGGGTATGGCTCTGTCGTTGGTATTGTCTGGACTGTTAATTGTAGCGCAATCGTCCCCAACGATGGCAGTCAGTAGCAGTGTGCCGACGGTTGAGTTCGGGGGATCACGGGTTCCTTCTTGGCAGAGCATTTCCTTTGATCGCCTGCCGCCGATTGCGAGTTCGGGAAGTTATTACGCCTCATCTGATATTATCTCTCAGTTAGGGTACGATCCTTCTCGCTCTTGGACAAAGGGGCAGAAACCTGAAGAGTATTTGGCGCTAGGGGATTTTCAAGATTCGTTCAGCCTGGAGAATTTTGACCTGGATATTATCAGTCAAATTGTGGGATTGGATTTGGATTCGGTGAGTTTGGCATCCTTGGGTCTAATGCCGTTCCAGACTCTGCAAAGTTTGGTTGATGGGATTGAATCTTTGGCAGAATTTCCGATTCGGGAAGTCCTACCCGTACAGGATTTAATTGAACAAGCCGTTGGTCGGGTTAATGTGCATCAAACCATTGGGGAATTTCTGGAGAGAGCGCCACATTTAGGTGAGCTGGCTTTTGCTGATCTGCCCCTTGATGGATATGCATTGAGAGACATTCCCAATCTCGATATTACACCCATTGAGCGGTTTAAAGATTGGCAGAGGACTCTAATTGGAGACATTCCCGGTTTGAGCCAGGTGCCATTCAGTGACTTTCCCAATCCCCCAGCCGCCGTTGGGAATGGGGTGGGTATTGTGGATGTGGTTTTTGGAGCCGCAGAACAACAGCGCCAACGTACTATATCGGGCAGTACTATTGAAGGGTTTGAGGTGTCTTGTGAAGCAGGCTGCGCTCATGTCGAACTGTCTGGTACTGAGAGTATTTTAGGGCGTCAGTGGGTCAGCGGCAAATATCAGGAAACCCGAGGCGGTTTTGGTGTTTTGGCAGCGGTTAATGGTGGGAAAGAACCTGTGGGTAGACACCTATTTGGCGATGCCTTTAAGGTTGTGTTGTGGGATATGGATGAAACCACAGGGACAGCAACTAGCGCCATGTTTTTTAGAATGTGCCAGCGCGGAATTCCTGATTTGGGCTGTACTCCGTATTTTATTGGACCTCTGCATTTTATGACCTACCAGGAAATGGATTCGATTTTTTTGGGGCAGTTAGAGGCAGGAGATCCTTCAGTGGTTTCAACACCAACTCAGGTGGCTATTTCAGAAATGCAAGCTATTTCATCGAGTGAGTTTCAGCCTAATTCAAAACCGAGTACATCTGCGTCTGCGAAACGTCGTATTGGAAAGTCGTTTGTAGCTTCGGAAAGCTTGAGTTCATTTTTGCCACCGACACTTTCTTGCTCGAATCGATATCAAGGTGTAGTGCTGGATGCCTTCGCTGTATCGCTATCGCAGATTGAGGGGGATTATGACACGGTTGGTGTTTTCACCTGTGACAGCCAGGGTTACTGTGGACGTGGTTTGGGAGCGATGCAGTTTATGAGTTACCGGGATGATGTGCGCTCCAAAATCTTGGCAAAGTCTGGTGGAAAGCAGTTTTTAGCCAGACTTGATCAAGGGGAATCGGTGAGCCGAGAGCAGCTTTTGTATTATTTTTCACCCGTTGATCAGCAGGATTTGTTTGAGGCAGATGCCCGCCACTTGATTGATGTGGCATCTCAAGAAATAGACCCGAAAACCGGAGATTATTTTACCGACAATCGCTTACTGGAACGGATAGCTCAGATGCATTTTGGCGGGGTTGCTGTGCCAATTGATTCCCCCGCTACAGATATTCACCAAGAGTATTCGGTTCAATCCTACGGCTCTCAAGTTGCCAGTAATTATCAACGGGTTGTTGCTTCAATGGGTTGTCCTTGATTTGAGAAAGTAATGAGTGATGAAAAAAGGTTTTGAACGTTGGCAGTTATTAGCTTTACCCAAAAAGCTAACCTTATTGGGGGTGGGGTTTTTAGTGAGTATCGGGCTAATTTGGATGGCTTTTTCAGGCTCTACGTCGGCTAATGAAGGATTTGTTCCCGCTGATCCGATTGTATCTGAGCATTTGTTAGAGCGGGTGATTGAAGAGAATTATTCCCAGGCGGGAGCTAAGTTGGAGCGCAAGAGTATGTTGGTGCAAACGGTTAAAAGTGAAAATAAGCTTTTCATTTTTGACCTGAATAATCCAAATAGTTGTGGCAGACAAGGCTGTTTGTATGTAGTGTATACAGCAGACGGTAAGCGGGTATTGAGTTTGTATCTGAAGCGCTCTTTACTGGAAGATTACCCGTTGTTTGCTGTCGAAAAGTTGGCGTATGGCAATGATTTTCCTTGTTTAGTCGTTTCTCAGGTGGAGAAAAAGGCTGTCGTCTCGAATCGCTTTTGTTTTTCTCAAGGGTCTTTTGTGCCAGTTAATCGGCAGCGACAAAGCCGATATAATTCTAATTAGGGGCTAATGTTTGGGGACAAAAACGGTTTTTTGCAAAACTAATTAGTCGGACAAAAAAAACGGCACGCTGATTAAGTTTTGTGAAAAAGACTACAACTTTTACAAAGAAAGAATGACAAATAACGTTGCTCCTCGACGAAAGCCACTTCTTCACCGTTTACGTTAATTATGTCCACCTACTTACCATAAGCTTATGTTTCAAAAAGAATTGAAAAAGCCAGTCGTTCAGTATCGAATTACTGGAATGGGTCAGGAAATACCGCCGTCGTTGCAATTGGGATTGGAACAATTAGAACACAAGTTTGTTTCCCCCTTAGGGGCAGTGCTTTTCTGTTGTACAGCACTTTTAGTGGCTGCTCATATTTGGGGTGCTAAAAAGGGTAAAGTGGCAACAGCCTATTGGGGGGGTTCTCAAGAGAAAGGAAAAGCGGCAAAAAAAGCGAAAAAGCAGATCAAAAATGTGGCGCGGAACAGTGTGGCACTCTTTATTGGAACGCCTGCATTTATCCGCTCTCATTTGGAACAAGAGTGGGTTCAAAGGGGGCGAGTTCGTCCAACTCGGCGCTGGGAAAAAGCACTTCGGGGATTGTTTAGCGCGTCGCCGACGCTGTATGTGCCGGATGCACAGCGGGGTATTTCCGTGTGTGGAGGTGCGGGGACGGGAAAAACCTACTCAGTGATTGATCCGTTGGTGCGTTCGGCGTTTGATCAAGGATTTCCAGTGTGTCTTTATGATTTTAAGTATCCGGCGCAGACTCTGCGAGCGGTGGCGTATGCGCTCAAGCGGGGTTACAATGTGCGGGTGTTTGCACCGGGGTTTGCTGAAAGTGAGAGTTGCAATCCTCTAGACTTTTTACGGGATGAAGAAGACGCTGTAGCGGCGGGTCAGTTGGCGGAGGTGATTAATCGGAACTTCGATAGGGGGGGAGCGGATAATGGCGATCGCTTTTTCTCCGAAGCGGGTGATACGCTGGTAGCAGGCGTTTTGATGCTGACTAAGGCAGTGGGACGGCTACGCTCTCCTCAATACTGTGACTTGATGATGGCACAGGCAATTTTGAGTCTCGACCAGTTGCCACAGCGCCTGGAGTTGGCATCGAAAAATGGAACGTTGAAGGTTTGGACGAGCCGACCCCTTTCTCAGCTTATCAGTGTTAAGGATTCGGAAAAGACAGTGGCGGGCATTTTGGGTACGGCACAGCGAATCTTTCAGCGCTTCCTGAAGAAAGACTTTGTGGGGGCGTTTTGTGGCAAGACGACGCTACCTTTGGATTTAGATGGGAAGCAGTTGATTGTTTTTGGACTAGACCGGAATAATCGGGATATTGTTGGACCCCTGCTAGCGGCGATTTTGCACATGGTTGTGGTGCGGAATGTTTCCCGCACTGTACCTCGTCAAGACCCGTTGGTAACAGTGTTAGATGAACTACCAACTCTATATTTACCACAATTAGTTAATTGGTTAAATGAAAATAGGGAGGACGGATTTTGTGGCATATTAGGCTATCAGAATTTGTCTCAGTTGGAGAAGGGGTATGGTCGAGAGCTAGCACGGGCAATTTTTGGGGGAACGGCGACTAAGTTTTTGTTTAATCCCCAGGATGGGGAATCAGCTAAGTTATTTGCTGACTATTTGGGTGAACAAGAAATTCAGTTTCGGTCGAAAAGCCTGACGCGCAGTGCAGGCAAAGGTGGACGTTCTCGCAGTTTGACTGACCACCATCAAAAGCGGTATTTATTGGAACCGTCCGAATTTCTGAAGTTAGGAACGGGTCGGGCGGTTGTGGTGAATCCGGGTTATCAACGGGGTCAAGAAGCTTACGTTCCTGTATTGCAGTCGATTAAGGTGCCGCCAGCAGATATTGCTCAGCAGAAATGGTCGGAGGGGAAATGGGATGTGATTAAACGGCGGTTAATTGAGCGCAATCATTGTTTGATTTCCGATGACGAGCGTCGAGAGCAGTTTGAGGAACGTCGCGCTTTGGCTGAGAAATTATTTCCCCTACCCCAAGTTAATCTGGAGGCTTATGAGGGTTCTGTTGACACAGAGACGAATTCTACAGGGTTTAGTTCTTCACTTGTCCCAGAAGCATTTTAAAGTGGAGGTTTAGGGGTCACAAGACGTAAAAAGAAGGAAGATTTACTAGCTGAATTTGACCCGTTTGAGGCAATTTCAGTAGATAGTCCGATTACTGGATTGGTGGTCTAGGTTTGAATAATGTCTAATTTTGAGAGTCATAGGGGTGTGATTGAACAATTGCTTAAAGGATTATCGATTGAATCCATAGAGGTTTTGCTGCGCTATCCCCAGTGGAGAGCGCGAGTCCTTGAAGCTTATCCTTGTTCCCCGTTGCCCATGGATTATTCTCCCCTAGTGGTTGAGGTATTTGACCAACAGGGTTTACTGGCTGGTCGAGTGGGTGATTATGGGTATTCAGTTGAGGTGTCATTCGACCATGTTTCTGAGTTTACTGCTTGGTATTTTGATGGGGAGTTAGTTCTCTTTCAGGGGGGTGGGGAGATAGTGATTAATCGCCTGTCATTGGTGAGTGTTGCGGCTCTGTTTGAGAGGTCAGATGAGCGGTAAAAGTAAACCGTTTTCTATCGAGGAGAAAGTCTGGGAAAAGCGTTAATTTATACAGGAGGTTTTATGTTTTCAGTGTCTCCAGGTAACGCGGCATCTTTCCAGGAACGTTATCAGCAACTTGTCGAAGCTTGGTTAAAGACGTTTTTGGACATGAATTTGCCGGAGTTGGAGCGAGATTTAGAGGATGAGTCAGCGAATGTGCAAATTGTTCAGACGGATGAAAATGGCAAGAAGGTTCTGCTTTATGGTAAAGATAAAAAGGGGAATTTTGTCAATGATTTGAAGCCTGAGCATATTCAGCAATTTGAGGGAATTCGTTCCTGGTCTAGGGGTGAAGGTGTTGAGAAGCAGGAAGGGTTGACGTTTCAAATCAATGGTCAGCCAATTCTTCACGTTGATTCACAGGGGCGGGCAACTACGTTTACGCCAGAAAAGGTTCAGGAAATGGAGGCAGGTGTTGAACCGAAAGCTGGGATGTCAGGGATGGCAGATGGTTTAATGTCGCCTGAATTGAACCAAGAGAGGGAGTCTGGAGATTCTCAAACTTTGGAGGATTTGACTGGGAAACACCTCAATCGCCAGGAACGCAACGCGCAGTTAGAAGTTTTAGCGGAACTGATGGTACCGTTGGTATTGGAGCAACTTAAGCGCGATCGCGTGAGCCGGGAGGACAATCAGCCGCAATCAACGAAGGAGGCACAACCGGAACTGTTTGAAGGGTTCTTTTCGGTTAGTCCCAATCAAGGAGTTGAGAGAACTCGAAAGGAACCTGGAGAGATTCATCCAAGTGTACCTCATCATTCTGGGGAGTCGGTAGGGAGGATAAATCGGCAACCGACAAAGAAGGGTTTGGATGCGGTTATGGAGTCTGTTGAGCGATTGCCGGAGGCTTCGGTTAAGTCTCTGATGCAGGGGTTGACCTCCCAGATGCAGCCGCCGCCGTTGTCTCGTGATTCGTCGATTTCTCAGGTACAGGAATTGGTGCGGGAACGCTTGGGCAAACGTCACAGAGATAAGACTCGTTGGTGGCAAACGCTATCGGTGACGGTGCAATCCTCAATGGCTAAGGTACGGGGTTATTGGCAGCAGTATCGAGCCGCATCTACGCTGAAGCGGTTTGCTCATCAGATCCAGTTGCGTTCAGGGCAGATTTATGAGGGGGCTTCCTATCGTCTATCTAAGCAGGGGTTAAGGTACAGGCTTGCTGATCAACAGAATAATCCCCTGATGGAATTTGATGCAACAGTTTTGGGGGTTAGGGTGGATCAGAGGTTGCCACCATTAGCTGAGGCGGATTTGGCACAGGTGCAACAGTTGGAGGCTTCTGTGGCAGCGTCTCGGCAGCCTGAGGGCGGGTTTCGGTCAATGGCAAGCCATGAAGCTGATTATTTGGCACGGGTGAATCGGATTACCCAGGCTTTGAGTGATTATGCCGCGACTCAGGGCGGGAATGTGCGGATTGATGGCAAGTTTTCCTATAAGTGGCGGGCTACGGCTGATGGTCGAGTACGCATCGATGCTAAGGATGGGCGCGGAGCGTTGCTGGCTAAGGCTGGGGGGGAGTTACGCAGCCGCATGGATGAGAAGGATTTGGTGCATTTTGAGCAGGTTTTGAAGGCGCTGGTTGTACAGACTCAACCTGAGTCGGGGGTGTCTGTCGGGAAGCCAAGTCGGAAGATGCAGTTGGAGATGGATTGATTATGAGTTTAGCTGAAGTTACTGTGGCGATTGAGTCGGGTTGTCATGTTGTTTCGCTACAAGCGTCGTTAATTGAGCGGGTGAATGTGATTCGGGCGATTGAGCGGGAGTTAGCGATCGCGTTTGGGTTACCTTGTTATTTGTGGAATTTGGGAGCGGGGCGTTTTCAGGAGTTGTCGCCGTCTGTTTCCCGTCAGGGGAATTCGGATGTGTGCGGTGTGGAGCGATCGCAGCCACTGGATGTGCTGGAGTTTTTGTCTCACCAGCCTGGGTCGGGAGTCTATATTTTAGAAGATTTGCATCCGTTTTTGGATCAGGAAGCCGATGATGTGCCATCTCGGATGGTGGCGGGGCGAGTGGTGTCTCGGCTGATTAATATTGCTTCGGATCGGTCGGGGGGTTCGATATATCTGATTTTACTGGGGTTGCAGAACGTGGAGCTGCCAGAGGTGATTAGGAGCCTGATTCCGGAGGTTTGGTATCCTTTGCCGGATTATCAGGAGAGAGAGGCGATGCTGCGCCAGTTTTTACCTCAGATTGAATCGGGAGTCGATTTAGAGATAGTTCCTACATTAGCGCAACGAGCCGGTGGGCTGTCTATTGAGGAGATTAAGATGAGTTTGCGCTTGGCTGTGGCGAAAAGTGGTGGTTCTTTGGCTTCAAAGGGGGTGGGTTTACTGCTGGATTTTAAGGTGGAGCGCTTGAAGCAGTTTGATTTGGCGTTTACACCCTCACCCGATGTGTCGGATTTTGGTGGGATGGATCGGATTCGGGACGCTATTGATGGGGTGAAGCGGGATTACACTCAGGCGGCTAGGCGGTTGGGGATTCCTTTGCCCAAGGGGTGGTTGCTGGTGGGTCCTCCGGGGACGGGGAAGACGTTGGTTTGCCAGTTCTGTGCTAAGATGCTGGAGTTTCCGCTGATTAGCGTAGATACGGGTGCGATCGCGGCGGGAGGTGCGTCTTATTTGCGGCGGTTAATTGACCGGGTGGAGGCATCGGCACCGGCTGTGGTTTATTTGGATGAGTTTGATAAGCTGTTTCCTGATCCCGGTGTTCCGGCTGATGTGAAGCAGCGCCAGGTGCTGGGATTTCTGCTGACGTGGTTACAGAATAAGGTTTCTCAGACATTTGTGATTGCTACGCTGAATCGGTTGGATGCTTTGCCGCCGGAGTTAACACGCTTGGGGCGGTTTGATGAGATTTTCTATGTGGATTTCCCCCAAGCGGGTGAGCGTAAGGATATTTTACACTTACATTTAGCACGATTTGACCGCCGCTATCGCCATGGCTCGGTGTTGACGATGAAGGAATGGCGGATTCTGCTGTCTCGCACGGTTAATTGTACGGGGGCTGAGTTGGCGGGGATGGTGGAGAAGGCAGCTAAGCGACAGTTCCATGCTGGGGCGAGGGAAATTGTTTTGGGGTTGGATGAGCTGATGGCGGCGCGGGAAGAGATTACTCCGCTGTATATGGCGGATACGGATCGCCTGCTGCGGATGCGGAATGCGGCAAAACGGATGGCGACTTCGGCGGCGTCTGTGGATGATTCAGCGTATGCGCCACCGCCGATGACGTTGTGGGGGAATGTAGAGGGGGATTCGAGTGTTTTTTCTTCAGGAACAGATGTTAACGCCATTCTCCCTGAAGGGTAAAGGCTGCCCAATAATAGGGTTTTCGCCAATCAACATTGCTTTGCCACATGGCTAATTGTGCCTGTCGCAAGGCTTCGGCTGGAGGCAGATTTT